>JAYEKE010000177.1 GCA_034660915.1 Pseudomonadota bacterium | reverse complement strand
CGGACCAAGCTAAACAGATGAAATTATGTATGATATCTTCGGAAAACTGGTAAAAAAACAGGCTTAACTTGCCAACGTGTGTTTGAATTATAAACGACACAGTTTATCGTCTGGTTGGGAAACTGAAAGATGAGCCAATATGAGTAAAATAAATGTAAAAAAGAGGATTGAAGCCATGAAAATAAATCCTGATTTTGTTGCCCCCTGTGGTCTTTATTGCGGTGTCTGCGCCATTTATATCGCCCACCGTGATAATAATCAAAAATTCAAGGAACGGTTGGTGGGCCTTTACAAAGGGGGAGTTTCCGGTAAAGGGATTCTCCCCAATACTGAAAATCTTACCGTCGACGATATCCGCTGCCAGGGGTGTTTGTCTGATGATTTATTTATGCATTGCCGGCATTGTGAGATCAGGGCCTGTGTCCAGGCGAAAGGCTACGCCGGCTGTCATGAGTGTGATGACTTTCCCTGTCGTTTTATTGAAGATTTTCCCATGGTGGTTGGCAAAAAGGTTATTTTGCGGGCCATCCCCTATTGGCGGGAAGTGGGAACGGAAAAATGGATTGAGGATGAAGAAGCCCGCTATGTCTGCCCTGAATGTGGAAACCGGGTTTTTAGGGGCGCGGTCAAATGTAATCAATGTAAGGCGAAGCTGGATCTTGATTAGCTTTACTACAACTGGCAGCTGATCGCTGAAAGTGTTCAGCAGGAAATGAATGTTTCCGGATGGGTAACTATTCAGCACATCCTTATGAAGTGCACTGCTGAAACATCTGGGACAGTCCCCGGTGAAGCTGGGGACAGTCCCGAGTTTACTACTTAAGTTGCAATACAATGTGCTGAATAGTTACGATTTTTTTTAAAAAAAACTAAAAAAATTAATCCTTATATCGGAATTCTAGGGATGATATCATGTACGTGCGTCATGAATAAATAGGTTGAATCTGAGTTTAAGTCTTCATCCATTTTTGGTCAATTTAATAAAAACTCTTTAAAACCGGGTTTGTTAGAAATTAACGCCTCATAATGTTTATCGGACAGCCTCTTAGTGTGCTGAAACAGTAAATTCAAGGCTTATGTCAAATATCCAGTTTCAAGGCATAGCCTTATAAAGGCGAGCGAAAAAACAGACGGCGTGCTGAACTGAATCGACCCGCACCCAAGCTCGGGTCAGTTTGAAGCGGAAGCTGCCTATAATTTTTTCCGGATAAAGATGGGCAAAGGTTGATTCCGGTGTGTGTCGCAGATACATTATACCGTTTGCCGAAAGTAGCATATTTTTCATCAAGCGGGCCGCCTGTTTGTTATCTTCTAAGTACTTGGCGAGATAATAAGCGGCGATAACTCCCTCACAGCGGGAAGCGTCATGATAGACGTGATCACCATAGCTATAGTAGAAACCACCTGGATAGTCGTCATAAAGAGCATTCCCCTCATTATACATATGGGTTCCCATCCGCTCGGCATCGTCAAAGACAAAATCGATATAAGTCGCCTTTTGGCAATCTTTAACCTTAACCCACTCTTCAATAGCTTGCATGAGCCAGGCATCAGCCGGTAGAGAGGTAAAGAGATGGGCATATTTTATCGGTCTCCTCTGAACCAGAAAATCCAGGGTTTTAAGGCTTTTTTGCCGAATTTCCACTTTCAAGTCTTTATCTTTATTTTTTATATGACGATAATATAAAGCCAGCCCCAACAGAGCCTCACCCGGATAATAAAATGAAAAAAGATCTTTTTTAACCGCCGCCGAGGGCTTAATAATCGGTTTGCCATCATTGTACAACGGGTGCAGATAGTAGCCGATCATCTCCCCGTCCTCATCTATACGGGAGAGAAGGTGTCGTACCAGGCCGGTCATCTCTTTTGAGAAAGTATAATCGCCACTTAACAGAGTGTATCTGGCTAAGGCGACGAGACCGATTCCGGCACCTCCCAGTTTCGATTTGCGATTAAAAAACGGGAAGCAGGCATAATTTTCAGATTCAGTTTGGATGGCAAAGGTTGCAACCAGGTAGTTCAGGGATTTTTTTGCGGCCTTGAGATACTTCCGCTCTCTGGTTAACTCATAGCCCCAAAGAAGCGCAATCGCGCCTCCGCTATGTCTTAAAATATTGTAGTAGAGAGGATCTCTCCGTCGAGGGTGGATAAAATCGACCGGGCTATCTTTGAGACCGTCATAATAGTATAAAAAACTTCCATCTTCATGCATATTATTAAAAATCCAATCGACGCCATCCTTAAAACTACGATAAATTTGCTCTTTGTTTAACCCGATTGGTCGGGGTGCCCCCCGATAGAGGGGCAGAACGGTATTTTTGTAGCTGACCCAGGCCTTACCAGTAATAATTTTACACTCTATCGGGGCCTCTTGCAGCAATTTGATTCTTTCACTGATTCTAGGAGTTTTTGCTGCCATGCCACATTTTTTTGCGAGATAGTTCAAGAGTTGCCTGACCGACATAATACTATGGGTTATAGCATCGGTGGGCATGAAGTAGCGGGTCACGCCATGGAAGGTATATTTGAACCCGGTAATGCCGGGTTCAAAACGGTTAGCAGACAGGGTTTTGCTACTAAGTTTTTTTAGATCACCCGTTTTTTCAGTGGTTATAATTTCAAAGAGCAGGCGGCATTTATCAGTGTCGGATACGTTAAAATCGGCAAACCTGGGCAAACTTCTGATTTTTGTAATTACTCGTTTAAGCGTTTCCTCAAGGTCGGCCCGCCGGGCTCCCCAACGCAGAGGTTTGCGACCGCTTTGTAGAAGCGTAATGTAGACTTGTGATATTTTCGCTTGAAAGGTGAAAGGGTGACTTTGTGGCAAAGGAACCAATTTTTTACCGCATAAAGCTTGACGAATATTTAGAAACAGGGCTTTTTCTGAACCTTTTGCCTCGACAAAATGATTTGTCGGCAAGGTTGGCCGATCGCCATTGGCTTGTGCTATGGCGATCGGCCAAAAACAGGTTACAGAGAAAAAAAGGAACAAAAGAGCCCGAATCGTCTGTCTATTTATAGTCATCATCTATCTTCTCGATTCGATTTTGTAGCGGTTGATCTTATTTAGCAGGCCCTGGCGGGTCAGGCCAATCAAGCGGGCCGCCCGAGAGCGATTGCCACCGGTTTGGCCAAGAGCGTCGATTATCATCTGCCGTTCCAGGCGAGTGACAGCGTCCGGCAGGCTGCTTGATGATTCGAGCTCTTGGTCAGCCGGGTAATGCACTCCCCTAACCCGCTCTGAAAGATAGGCTGCGGTTATATCTTCACTCTCATCCGCCAGGGTCAAGGCACGTTCGATTTCATGTTCGAGCTCACGGATATTACCCGGCCAAACATGCTGCATCAATATATTCAATGTCCCCGGTGTCAAACGCACTACCGGCCGGTTGAACTTAGCGGCATATTTTTTCAAAAAATGTGATGCCAGGAGGATGATATCTTCTTTTCGTTCTCGTAAAGGGGGCAGTACAATAGGAAATGCTTGGATTCGGTAAAAAAGATCCTCCCTGAAATTACCTTTCTTCACCTCTTCAAATAGATCTCTATTTGCGGCGGAAATAAATCTGAAATCAACTTGTCGATAGGTGCTGCCACCCACCGGACGTACTTGTCTCTCCTGCAGCACTCGCAGTAGTTTGCTCTGCATCGCAACCGGCATATCAGCAATTTCATCAAGAAATACCGTGCCGCCATTAGCCAGTTCAAACAACCCTTTTTTTTCGCTGACGGCTCCGGTAAAGGCCCCTTTAACATGACCGAAAAGCTCGCTTTCGAGAAGATTTTCGGAAAGAGCAGCGCAATTTTCCGCCATAAACGGTTTGTTTTTCAGGATGCCATTGTAATGTATAGCCTTGGCAATAAGTTCTTTCCCGGTGCCGGTTTCACCTTGAATTAAAACGGATGTGGTGGTGGTTACAACTTTACTCATCAAGGTAAAAACCCGCTGTAAGGCAACACTGGAACCGATGATTCCCTGCTTGTTAAAGTGATCCTGCTGTTTTGTTTTCAGGTGAATATTTTCCGATTCAAGGGTTTTAGCATGAAGCTGGAGATCGCCATAAAGTTGAGCGTTTTCAATGGCAACGGCGATGGTGCTTGAGAGAATTTCTAACAAACGCAGAGTTTTTTCCGTAAGTGAACCGGCTTGGTCGTTCAACACATAGAGTATTCCCAGTAGTCGTCTGCGACTTTTCAGGGGAACACAAATCATAGAATGGGTAGCCATGTTTTTCTGAATATCTAACTCATTGGTAAATCGTTTATCTTGAGAAACATCTTCAATCAATACTGATTCCTGGCTTTTAAAGACCCATCCCGCCACCCCGTAGCTGTCGGAAAAACGCATGTCATTAGAGTGTTTCAGGCTATCATTTATTTGCTCTTCCACAGTTTGGATAAAGTAAAACTCCTTCTGTAGATGGTCATGTAGAGCGATTGATGCACCATCAATATGAAAGGCGTCTTTTATTTTTAATAACACGTCACGCAGCATTTCATCTAGATTATGAATTGCGCTAATTGAGGTAGAAATCTCATAGAGCAGATCGAAATCTTCTTTTTTAAGGGAAATTTCATTGGCAAACTCAGTCACTTGATTATTCCTATAAAAGTTATTGGAGCCAGCTATTTTATCACTCAAACCATGGATAATACAGATAAAAGATCCGGCCGGGGCAATTGGCTATCAACTTACTTTACGGCTAAAGCCCTAAAATGTCAAGATAGTTTACGGTCGAGAATGATTAACCTCATAAATAGTTATTTTTTTTCAATGAAAAATAAACAATAAAATTAACAAGTTAACAACTTTAAAGGGGATAAAATTTTAGTTTTGTAAACCCTGGCACCAGATATGCAAATTGATGGAGCATAGATTGAAGCCGACTTTTGAACTGTGAAAAAATTTTAATCAAATCTAAGGAGAAAGAAAATGGCGATTGCATTAGCGACAGTAAACAATAAATTTAACCAGCACAATAAAATTCCCCTGTCTATCAAAGAACTTATCCATAAAGCCAAAGCAGCTTACAGTACCAGGCGAGTGGATTTTGCCCAATGTCAAGAATTGTTGACCAATGCAATTCCTACTGCCGGCGACGTCGTACTGGCTCGCGTGGAAGAGATTGGTCAGCACAAAAAAATTGAGTTAGCAAATAGCCGTCGGGCCAGCCTTTACGTTGGTGATGAAATTATTGTTACTTATGGCAACCGATATGCTCCGGATCAATTTGAAGCTACGGTGCCTAAAATTCAGGCCCCCTGCCATCTAGTAGCAGCGGGTGGCATCGCTGCCCAATTTATTTCCAAACATGCCAGCATCAAAGCACCAACCTTAATCAGTCCTATCGCAATTCTTGGTGACGGCAACGGCCAACCTGTAAACCTGTCCCAATTCTCATTGTCAAAAAAGAGCATTAAGGGTCAGCGGCCAATCACCCTGGCGGTTGTCGGTAGCAGCATGAATTCAGGGAAAACCACAACCGCCGCCAGCCTGATTAAGGGATTGATTAACAGCGGGCTGAAAGTTGGGGCCGCCAAAATCACTGGAACCGGAGCCGGCGGCGACACCTGGTTGATGAAAGATTCTGGCGCGCATCCGGTGCTTGATTTTGTTGATGCCGGAGCTCCCTCCACCTATCTCCTGTCACCTGATAAAATAGAGACCATTCTCGAAACTTTAACCGCCGAGTTAAGCTCTTCAGGAGTTGAAGTTATTATTCTTGAAATTGCTGATGGGCTCTATCAGGAAGAAACCGCCACATTGGTCACATCTAAAATCTTTAAAGAAAAGGTCGATGGCCTCATTTTTGCCGCAGGGGATGCTATGGGCAGTTGGGCTGGTGTACAATGGTTGCAACAGTCAACTCATATTCCGATTATGGCAGTTGCCGGAAAACTAACCAGTTCGCCACTGGCAACCCGGGAAGCGAAAAGAGTCCTGGATATGACAGTGTTAACCATCAAAGATTTAATTAGTCCGTCGATTTATGGATTTCTGCAAAACTGCTTATCCCCACAAGAGATGCTACTATGTTCCAATTCTTGATCAACTATGTTCCAATTCTTGATCAATAAAAAAAGGATGCAGTAAAATAATGGAAATCCCATCAATATTGGTAAAAAACCGAATCCGAATATTGTTATGCTTGACCGCAAACGGTCTGGGTCAATCAATGGTAGCAATTATGGCCATGCTTTTAGTTCGCTCAGCCTTTGACAACCTGATTAAACATGATGCCAATGTACAAACCCAATATATTTATTATTATGGCCTCGGTTTTATCATCCTGGCAACCGCCAAAGGCTTTCTCAGAATGACGGAGCGAATTGATGCTGAAAAATTGGGGCAA
The DNA here is from genome assembly GCA_034660915.1 of Pseudomonadota bacterium. Classification (NCBI taxonomy): domain Bacteria; kingdom Pseudomonadati; phylum Pseudomonadota; species Pseudomonadota bacterium. Next base: position 23,678 of record JAYEKE010000177.1, on the reverse strand, counting down.
AACTATACTCATCAGATTCGTATGTTGCTTTTTAAAAGTTTGAGTCGCTCGGCTCCCCGGACATTACAAAAACGGAGCCGGGGCGCCATCGTCCTTCGCTTTATTGGCGATCTTAATGCCTTAAAACGTTGGGTAAGTTTGGGTTTGGTACGCATTGCGGTGGCCGGAACAATTTTCACTTGCTCCTTAATTGGTTTGGGTGTTTTAAACTGGAGAATAGCAATGGTGGCAGGATTAATCCTTGGAGTCGGCGCTCTAAGTGTTATCAGGCAGGGTTCCAGGTTACGTGAAGCAGCTAGAGAAAGTCGGCGCTTACGCTCCTATCTTGCCGCCAACGTTAATGAAAAAGTTGCTGCCATAGGGGTTGTTCAAGTTTTCGGGCAAACCGCACGGGAACAAAGAAGAATCCGTAATCAAAGTAAACGACTAATGGAGTCAATGGTCAATAAAGCAAAGAATATTGGTCTTATGAGAGGAATAACCGAGAGTATCATGACCCTCTCTCACGGTGCCATATTGTTGCAGGGTGTCTATGAAATTCAAGTTGGCCGAGCAACTCACGGCACCGTTCTCGCGGCGGTTATTATCATTAGCTTCCTAATTCCGGCTTTGCGTGATTTAAGCCGGGTGTATGAATATTTTCTTGAATATAAAATATCATCAAATAAAATTAACGAATTTCTTGAAACTCCCGATTTTATCAGAAATCGCTCTGCCGCACCCGACTTGAAACCTGGCCCCGGTCACCTGGAATTCAAAAATATATGCTTGGGATCAACTCTTAAACAGATCAATGCCACAGCCCAGGCAAAACAATTGATTGTCATTACCGGGAGCAATGGAGCCGGTAAATCGACCCTGCTCTCTTTGGTAGCCAGGCTCATTAATCCGAATGCCGGCCGAATTCTGGTTGATGGTCAGGATATTGGTAAACATAATCTGGCATCCGTTCGTCGTTCCATCAGTATGGTCAGTCCTGACCTGCCTTTGTTGCGCGGAACGGTCAGAAAAAACCTTTTATACCGATATCCTAAAGCGTCAACCGAAGAGATTGACCGAATTTGGAGGCTCTGTGATCTCGGAAAACTGATTGATGAATTGCCGCAAGGAGAACTGACCAGGATAACCGAAGATGGTCACAACCTCTCACTCGGTCAACGACAACGCTTAGGATTAGCCCGAGCTATGCTAGGCAATCCCCGAATTCTTCTACTGGATGAAGCCGATGTTCACCTCGACCAGGAAGCGGGTAAAATTCTTGAGCGTATTTTACAAGAGTATCAAGGAACTATTTTGTGGGTAACTCACGATCCAAAACGACTTGCCTGTGCTGACGCAATCTGGCAGATTGAAAACGGCTCGCTGGTTGTGGTTGACTCTTCTGAAGAATCAACCTACATGATGGCCTCCTGAGCAACATAAATTGTTCATTTTTATCATGAAACTTCAGTATAAAAAATAGAGAAGGAATACTATGTTATCGAAAATCAATTTTCCCACAAAGAGGGGTAAACAAAAACCAACTGCCGGCAAACTTTGTTTACGCACAATGATTGACGACCCCCAACAATACCATCTGTATACTCCCGAGAAAACAGGGCCGGAAACCAAAGTGTTTGTTGCCGTTCATGGTGTTAATCGCATGGCCAGGGAACACGCCATAAAATTTTTGCCATTTGCTGAAAAATATGGCGTAGTACTGATTGCACCATTGTTTCCTCAAGATCGATTTCCCGATTACCAGCGATTGGGACGCAGCAATAAAGGAGCCCGCTCAGATTTGGCCCTGAATAGAATTATAGATGAGGTTGGTTTTCTTACCGGGGCTGACAGCAAAAAGTTATTTCTCTTCGGTTATTCCGGTGGTGCCCAATTTGTTCACCGTTACGCCATGACTTTCCCTCAAAATGTATCCGGAATGGTGATCGCCGCAGCGGGATGGTATACATTTCCCGATTATAGCGTCAATTATCCTTATGGCTTGAAAAATGCCGGTAAATTGTTTGGTAAACCCTTTAACCCTGAGAATTTGTTAGATATTTCGACGTGTGTTTTGGTCGGAGATCAAGATATAGCCCGAGACTCCGAGTTAAGAAAAAGCAACTTTATCGACCAACAACAGGGAAGTAACCGAATGAACCGAGGAAAAGCTTGGATTCAAGCGATGAAAAGCGCTGCCAAAACCTATTATCTGAATACTGCCTTTGATTTCCGGGTACTGCCTCGCTCAAATCATTCATTTTCACGGTGCATGGATAGGGGGGGGATGGGGAGAACTGTTTTCAAGTTTCTTTTTGAATGTGTGTAAATTTATAGCTCATATTAACTAATGGGGATTCGCCGGCAACTCAATACCGGGATTGAACTTATTTCCTGGCAAAGGCGTATCAGAATGTTCGGATAAAACTGTCAAGTTACAACTTCAAATAATTTATTGATATCGTGAATACAATACTATATATAAATTATGTACTAAGGGCCCTCTCAAAAATAACTTCACATTTTGGCATCTCATCTTCAGGCTGTCTTTGCACGATCCTCAATCACAAAGTCCTCAAAATAGCTCACTATTCCTGCGGCTTTGCTCAATCGGATCGCACAAATCAAACCCAAATCTGAGCGCCAATTCTGCGAACTTATTTTTGAGAGAACCCTAAGAGATGTTTTTCACAATAACTAGGCTCGACAGCACGGGAAAATTAGATATTTATCGGCGATCAGTAGCAGTGGTGATTTCGAGGGATTCTAAAACTCCAACAACAAATGAAAATGACAAAAAAATCCGCTGATAAAAAAATATTTGGCCTTAGGTGGCAATTGATCAGCTCTTTTTTGCTCTTCTCTTTGCTCCCGCTACTGCTTATCTCTTCGGTATCATATCGTTTGAGCCGAAATGCTCTTGAGGTTTCCGCCCTTAGTCACCTTAGCGATCTGGCCCGGGACGCGGGAAGAAAAATTTCCTATTATGTTGATAGCCGCTATCAAGATCTCAAAGGACTCTCTCAGGCCGATGTCTTTGAAAGTGGAGATCTAAAAAAGATCCAGCAATTTATTCGTGAAATTATTCAATCATCCTCCCATTATGAGGCCATTTTCTTTCTTGATGGAGAGGGGAGTATTGTGGCGTGTAGTAATGAAGCCATTATTGGAGATTCCAGAGCCGATAGAGCCTGGTTAAAAAAAACAATCTCCGGTAAACAAGGAGATTTAGTTGCCATTGATGTTTATAGCGCCGAATCCTCGGAATATGATTATGTCATCGGTTTAAACGCGCCGGTTACGGATGATACTAACGAAAACACTATCGGTGTGCTCTGCGTTAGGATTAATCTTTATCATATTTTATCAAGGATAAGGATACTCGATAAAAGAACAGTTGGGGGAAATCACGCCTACCTCTTGAATAGAGATGCAAAAATTATAGCCGGCCCTTCCAGAGAAGAGACATTGAAATCAATTTTTTCCTTGAACTCTATCGATTTCAGAAAAACTTTTATCAAAAAAACCGGAAACTTTAATTTTGTCGATAATCATGGGGAAGTTCTTCTTGCTGCCAATTACGCCCTGCGAGGTGCCGGAGATTTTGCCGGCTGGGGCTGGCAGATATTGACGGTTTTGCCGGAAGAAGCAGTCTTTTCAGCCGCCTACCGGATTCGTAATTATGGAATAATTGCCATAGTTATGATTTTTTTCATAACTATCCTGTTTTCTCTTTATTTCTCCAGACGCATTTTGAATCCGCTGGCGATTGTGGCAAAAACGGCCCGTATGATCGCCAATGACCATATTGAAAAAGAGATAGTCTATAATAAAAACGATGAAATGGGAGATCTGGTTACCTCGTTTAATCACATGATTGTTAACCTGAATCAACAAAGAGAGAAAGCTGAATTGACCCAGGATGTTACGATTATATGTAAGGCGGTTCTCACCGAGTATCGAGCTCCGGGAACCGGGATCCAGAGCAAAGAAGCAAAAAATTATGTCAAGATACTGGCCCAGTGTCTGCAAAATAAGCCCAGGTTTAAACATTTTCTCAATTATGAAACTATTGACCTGCTGTATAAGTCAGCCCTGTTGTACGACATCGGCATGGGGGAAGTGGAGGAGACCATTCTGGCCAAAGCCGGGAAATTGACCACTGAAGAATTTGAACAGGTTGAGATGCATACCCTTTACGGTCGAGATACCTTACTGAATGCGGAAAAACAGCTGGGCTGCAATGCCTTTCTCACTATGGCTAAAGATATGGCCTGCAGCCACCATGAAAAATGGGATGGCTCAGGCTATCCTTTTGCTTTAATTGGGGAAGATATTCCTATTTCAGGAAGAATTATGGCACTTGCTGATGTTTATGATGCACTTACCAGTCAAAGGGTGTATAGGTCGGCTTTATCGCATGCAGAAGCGGTGGAAATCATTCTGCAAGAACGTGGAATTCACTTTGACCCCGATGTTGTTGATGCTTTTATTGAAGTTAAAGATAAGTTTTTGGAATGAGGACGTCGTGATATGTACCTGTTTTGCAACATTTTAAAGACGCATAAAAAAACAGTTTTTATCGTATTATTTTTTTGGCTGGTTATGGTTTTGCCCGTTCTAGCTGGTTCTTTGACGACTCAACCGGGCAAGGATCTTTTGGCGGCGGAGAAGTATGAGGAAGCCTATAAGGTTTTGTGGCAAGCGGTTAAAAATAATCCCACAGATACTTATATCAATATTCTCCTGGCTCGGGCTGCAACTAAACTGAAACTTTATGATCATGCCGCCGCCGCTTATGAACGTATTTTAATGGTCAAACCAAATCATGTTAAAGCTCGTTTGAATCTTGGCATCGCCTTTTATCGTATGGGCTCCTACTATTTGGCTGAAAAAGAGTTAAAAGAGCTCAATAAACCGGGTATCCAGGCGCGTTTCAGGGATAAGGCGAAGAGCTATCTGGGAAGAATTAAACAAAAAAAGAGCTCCCACCAGTGGTCCGGTTCGATAGCCATTGGGCGTATATATGACTCCAATGTCAATGCGGCCCCGGCCGACGATATAGTTGATACCATTGATGGAAGCTATCGTTTACGAAAAGAGAGCACCGAACAGAGCGATTGGGGAACGATCGCCAACTTAAGAATTACCCATGATTGGGATTTTGGTTTAAAAGGCGGTTTTTCCTGGAAAAACAGCTTTGTCCTGAAAAATTATTTTTATGACGACGAGAGTGATGTCAATCTTAATATGATCTCTCTGGCCAGTGGCCTGGTCTACAGTGAAAAAAAATCGTTTAAGTTAACCCTACCACTGACTTTTGATTATCTTGATTATGGTTCCGATCCGTTTTACCGAACTTTCGGCATAAAACCACGACTTGATCTTTTTCATACCTCCTGGTTCATGACCCGGTTTTATGTAACTTTAGAGTACCAAAATTATAATTGGGACAAGCGTCGAGACGGCGCTTATGCTTATGTTGGATTTATGCCCCGGGTTTTCTGGTCTGATGGGCGATTTATGCTGCAAAGTCGATTTGGTTATGAATACAAATGGGCCAGAAAAGATTTCAGGGCTTTTCAGGGGTTAAAATCGGAATCCCTATTTTTGATGAAAATCAACCGCTGGCTGCGCCACAGTATTCGGTTTGAATATAGAAACCGTTGGTATGATCAACGCGATTTGCGTTATCGAAATACCCGTGATGATGATCGTTACAAGATTGAAACCCGATTCACTATCCTGATGCCATGGCAATTAAGAACGCTCTTGTCATTTGACTATACTGCAAATGATTCCAACGTCGATACCTATGATTATCGCAGAAAAAGAACTATGATTAGACTGGAGAAGAGGTTCTAAATTATGTCTATGCAAATTTTGAAAGTCAAACCTTCCGCTCACATTATTTTACTGATTATCACCTTTTTACTGATTCCGATGGCTTCGCAAGCAGCTCTTCCGGTCGGTCAGGTCGCAGTTGTCGAAGGACGCGCCCTATCTTTATCGGAGGGTGGTAAAGTATCGCTTTTAAAAAACCAATCTCCGGTTTATATGAATGATACAATAGAAACTGAAGCAGAAAGTCGATTGCAAATAATCTTTATTGACAATACCATTTTGACTTTAGGACCGCTAAGTAAATTGACTATTGATCAATGTGTTTATAAGCCGAAAAAAAGTATAAGCGAATTTATGGTCACAACCCCCCGAGGAATATTTCGAATGATCAGCGGTAATATCTCAAGATTTTTTCCAGATCGGGTAAAGATAAAGACCCCGGCGGCGACAATTGGTGTACGGGGTTGCTATCTGGCCTGGTCAATTGAAGATGACAAATCATTATCCCTGCTTTTCCTTGGTGGATTACAGGATCGGGAGCGTGGTGTCTACGCTGAAAATGCTGCCGGCAGAACTAAATTGACCGAGGCTGAATATGGGCTTACGGTTTTATCTCCGGAGCAACCCCCTTCAATTCCTCAGCATTTCACCCCGGATCAGATTCAGGATATAATGAAAAGCACTGATCGCCTTCTATCGCAAGGGACAAAACCCTCACCCCAAACCGGTAATGATTCAGAGACAACCACAACAAAGACAGCATCTCAAAATCTAAACGATGAGATTGCAGCCGATTCCATTAATTCAGATGAGTTTTCACCGGAAGATCAAGAACCGACAGCAATTTCACATGACTTAATGGATACCGATTCTGATTCCGACACAGACATGGATATAGATACAGACACGGACACGGATATAGATACGGATATCGATGCAGACATCGACACAGACATCGACACGGATATCGACACGGATATCGACATCGACATCGACACAGACGTTGATACGGACACGGACACCGACGTTGACACAGATACTGACGTCGATACGGACACAGACGTTGATACGGACACGGACACCGACGTTGACAACGATACTGACGTCGATACGGACACGGACACCGACTTTGACACAGATACTGACGTCGACACGGACACTGACGTTGACACGGACACTGACGTCGATACGGACACTGACGTCGATACGGACACAGACGTTGACACGGACACCGACGTTGATACCGATACCGATTCGGATACAGATACAGACGTTGACACCGATACTGACGTCGATACGGACACGGACACCGACGTTGACACGGACACAGACGTTGATACGGACACTGACACCGACGTTGACACGGACACCGACGTCGATACGGACACAGACGTTGATACGGACACAGACACCGACGTTGACACCGATACTGACGTCGATACGGACACGGACACTGACACTGACACTGACACCGATACTGACGTCGATACCGATACTGACGTCGATACCGATACCGACACTGACGTTGATACGGACACTGATACAGACGTTGACACCGATACTGATGTCGATACCGACACTGACGTTGATACAGATACCGATACAGATTCGGACACGGATTCCGATACGGATACAGATTCTGACACTGACTCTGATACGGACACAGATACGGATTCTGACACGGACACCGATACAGATACCGATACAGATACAGATACCGATACAGATTCGGACAACTGAAAAATCACATTGTGAGTTTGTCGATTAATTTTACTAAGAAATATCTAGCTCGCAGTCTAGGGGGAGTTTGCGCTCTATTCCTGGTGTTTTTGAGCCTCTGGAACCCTGATTTTGTAAATTTTTTTCGCTTAAAAGCCTATGATGCCTTCCTCCACCAGGAACCAGGCTTAATGATAACAGACACATCAATTATTATTGTTGATATTGATGACCGCAGTCTGAGTGAGCTTGGTCAATGGCCTTGGCCGCGCTCTCTTTTAGCGGAAATTTTGAGCCAAATTGGTTTGGGTAAACCAAAAGTTGTCGGTCTCGACATTGTCTTTGCCGAACCCGACCGATTATCACCAAAAATGGTTATCGCGGCCCTTAACGTTGACAAAATAACGCCAATCTGCCGACATCAACTTGAAAACTTGCCTGATCATGACCAGATACTGGTTGAAAGCTTGAAGGATATTCCGGTCGTTCTGGGTTTTCCTTTCACTTTTTCAGCTCCATCGTTCCCCGGATTAGACTCGCAAATGTATCAGCGCCCGGGTCGTTTTGCAGTTATCGGATCCCATCCTGGGCCATGGCTGTTTCAAGCATCTGCGGTGGTTGCTAATCTGCAAAACCTGGCCGCAGCCGCCGCTGGCAGCGGCTTTTTTAATATTCTACCCGACACGGATGGTATTATTCGCAAAATACCCCTGGTCATACAATATAATCAGGACATCTATCCCGGTCTGGTTCTTGAAATGATCAGAATTGGCAACCGGGCTTCGATCAACCGGATACGTTGCAGTACAAGTGGTCTCGAATCCGTAAAATGCGGCCCCTATATCATCCCCGTAGACGCCCATGGTCAAACTAATATCCGTTACTGCGCCCGAGAAAATTCTTTTTCCTATATTTCAGCAGTTGATATTTTAAACCGTCAAGTCAATCCGGATATATTTCAAGATGCCTATGTCCTTATTGGGACATCAGCTCCAGGGTTAGTGGATATTGTCGCAACCCCAACAGCTTCAATTTTTCCCGGAGTGGAAGTCCATGCCCAGGCGCTTAACACTATTTTGACGAGATCACATATCCGAAACCCGGATTGGTCGAAGGGGGCTGAGCTTTGTTATCTTTTATGTATTAGCGTTATGCTTATTGTTCTGGTGCCGATTATCGGTGCCCTCAAAGGAGGGCTCCTGTTTTTGTTGAGCGGTAGCGGTATTGTTCTTTTCTCATATTGGCTTTTTCACAGTTATGGCTTCTATTTTGATCCGGTCTATCCCCTGCTCTGCAACGGTTTGGTTTTTTTTACCCTGATCTTTATTAACTATTTCCAGGAAGAAAAAGGAAGACGCCAGACCAGAACTGCTTTTGCTAAATATATCTCCCCGGTTTTGATTGATGAACTTCTGGATAATCCGGAAAAGCTCGCCGTAACCGGCGAAGAGCGGGTTGTGACCGCGATGTTTTCGGATATCAGGGATTTCACCAAAATCTCGGAGTCGATCTCACCCGAAGAGGTATGCACCTCGCTTAATCAATATTTTACGGTTATCTCCAAGATCCTGATGGATCGTGGGGCCTTGGTCGATAAATATATTGGCGATGCCGTATACGCTTTCTGGAATGCCCCGATATATGATCCGAATCATGCTCAAAATGCTATATTGGCGGCCCTGGAAATGAGAGAGGGTTTAAAAATCTTGAACTACAACTGGATAATTGAACGTTTTCCGGTGATAAAAGCCGGCATCGCGATTAACACGGGTTCAGTTCGGGTCGGGAATATCGGCTCGGAAAACCGACTAAGTTATACGGCAATGGGAGATGCCGTCAATCTGACGGCCCGGCTTGAAGGCGTAACTAAAAAATATGGCGTGTCAATTATTGTTAATTCTCCGACCTATGAATTGGTCGATAAAGAGGAGTTTATCTTCTGTAAACTCGATCATATCAGGGTTTCAGGCCGCCATGAACCCGTTACCATCTATGAACTGTTGGGCAAAAAAAGTCAGGTCTCGAACGTTCAAACGGTTTTGATCAAGGAGCGCGAAACAGCCCTTGAAAGATATTTTGCCGGTGATTTTCAAACCGCACGACGAATGTTTCAGCAGTTACCTGAGGGAGCCTATGACCGTTTGCGCAGAATTTTCATTAAACGTTGTCGGGATCACGTAGACAATCCACCGGGTTCATTTTGGGATGGCATCAATAATCTTGATTCCAAATAACAAACGCGGGAGTTGTTCGCGACCCAAGTTCTTTTTGTCTGCGGATTAACGCAGAACATCTGTGTTAATCCGCGTAAACTGTGAACAAATGACTTAAAAGTTTGGGGGGGGAACCATAATGCAGAAGAACATATTCAACATTGTTAAACAGAATCCACTTTTTTCAAATTTTTCCGAAGAGAATTTTCTTCCCTTTGTCGATTTTTTTATTCCCGTCACTTTTAGACCCAATGAAATTATCATTTACGAGGGTACTCCGGCCGAAAAAATGTTTCTGGTTGTTTCCGGAGAGGTCTCGATCTCCAAGTGTATGGGAACCGGCCAACGAGAGTTGGATCATTTGCAAAATGGCAGTTGTTTCGGCGAGATGGCCCTGATCAACCGGGAGAATCGTATGGCTACGGTTATCGCGACGACAGAAACTAAATGTTTGCAAATCAACAGTGGTGATTTTTTTCGGATGTTGGATGAAAGTCGGGATTTTGAACGAAACCTGACCCGGGTTCTCATCGGACGCATTAAAAATACGGAAGCCAATGCCAATAATCTTATCCTAAAAGCCTATAAAACCCTGCTTTTTTCACTTGCGAACCTGACGGAATCGCGCGATGACGAGACCGGGGCTCATCTCCTCAGGGTGCAGAGGTACTGTCGGTTGTTAGCTGAAAAACTCTCCGTCCACCCTCATTTCAGCCAAACCATAAATGAGATATTCATTGAAAATATCTATATCGTTTCACCCATGCACGATATCGGTAAGGTCGCAATTCCCGATTTTGTCCTGCTGAAACCCGGCCGTCTGACCCCGGAGGAGTTCGAAATCATGAAAAAACACTCCAGTGTCGGGGCTCAGGTTATGGAAAAGCTCCTTGATGAGATCTATTTTTCGACGTTCGAAATGGGTTGCGATATTGCTCACTACCATCATGAGCGTTATGATGGTAAGGGTTACCCCACCGGGTTGAGTGGCAAAAACATTCCGGTTTCCGCCCGGATTATGGCTTTAGCCGATGTCTTTGACGCACTTTTAAGTAAACGTGTCTACAAACCGGCTTTTGATTTTGATAAAGTTATTAACATCATCAAAGAAGAGAAAGGTTGTCAGTTCGACCCGATAATGACTGATGTCATGCTGGCCCATATTGATGAATTTAAAGATATCTATCTCAAATATTGTGATTGATGATGTCCCAGAGTGATAATAAATTTTTTCGGCAAATCGAGGCATATATCGATAAAATGCCCAGCCTTTCGACTACGGCCGTCAAAGTCATGGAGGTTTGTAATCAGCCCGATCCCTCACCCCACGAACTTGGTCGGGTGATCTCTCTTGACCCGGTTTTGACCGGCCAGGTGCTTAAACTGATCAACTCGGCTTACTTTTCTCTACTCCACAAGATTACAACACTGATTCGCGCCATTACCATGCTGGGTATGAATACGGTAAAAAATATGGCTTTAAGCACCTCAATCATGGGTACTATGAGCCGACAAAAAACCTCAAGTCTGGAAATTGCCGATTTTTGGGCTCACTCACTTGGGGTTGCGGTGACGGCCAAGGTTTTAGCTAAGACACGAGATCTCCCATACGCCCGGCAGGAGGAGTTTTTTATGGCCGGTTTACTGCATGATCTTGGTAAGCTGCCCATGGATAGCTGTTTTGCCTCAGAATATGCACAATCCTTGGACTGGGCTGAACAAGAACAGATTTCCCTGGCTCGAGCCGAGACTACAATCTTCGGTTTTAACCACGGCGACTGCGGTCGCTTGATTATCCAAAAATGGCAACTTTCCTCCCCCATTCTTGAGGCTGTCAGCCATCATCACGAACTTGAAAAAGTTAAAAACAGTGCCGATCGTAATCTGGTTGCCCTGGTTGAGTTAGCCAATATTTTTGTTAACCGATTTCAAATTGGTTGCGCCGGTGATTGCCATCCCGACTCTTCACATATTGATAAAATTTTTGAACTTACCGGTTCAAACTGGTCTGAGCTGGAAAATATGCATGAAATAGTACTGGAAGAAATTAAAAAAGCGCAGATATTTCTCCAGATTACCGTAACTTGAGATAAATAAATTAAAAGCTACATATTGTCAGGATGACTATGAAAGTTGTTTTTTGGGGGGTACGGGGTTCGATTCCCTGTCCCGGTTTGCAAACCGTGAAATATGGAGGAAACACCGCTTGCATCGAGCTTTGTCTTGATGAACTTGATTACTCTCTTATCATTGATGCGGGTTCGGGCATTAGAGAACTGGGTTATCAACTTGTCAAGCAACAAAACAAGAATCTTGATATCCGGATTTTTCTGACCCATACCCATATGGATCACATCTCCGGCCTGCCGTTTTTCCTGCCGATCTATATGCCCGACAGTAAAATCAGGATCTATGGTCCGGTTTCCCACGAGCAAGCTACTCTCGAAAATGTCGTGGGTGGCTTAATGGATTACCGTTATTTCCCGATTCGCAAAGAGGAGCTGGCTGCCAAGATTGAATATGTCAGTCTTAAGGAGGAGCACCTGGATCTGGGTGATGGCTTAATCTTGACCACTAAATTTCTTAATCATCCTATTCTCTGTCTTGGTTACCGGTTTGAATATCAAGACAAAATAGTTTGTACCACTTATGACACGGAACCTTTTCGTAATCTCTTTAGCCTTGATCCCAAAGATCCCAATTATGATGAAGAGCTTGTTCGGGATGGAGAAGAAGCAGCTCGGGAGCTGAACGCTCAACTTGAAGAGTTTTATCGAGGAGCCGATCTCTTAATCCATGACTGCCAATACACCAAAGTTGAATATGATGCTGATAAACAGGATTGGGGTCACTCTTGGTTTGAATATGTTTGTTCTGCCGCCGCCCGCGCCGGGGTCAAAAAACTAGCTCTTTTTCACCATGACCCGACCCGCAGTGATGTTCAGCTTGAAGAACTCGAAAAAATTCACTGCTCGTCTAATCGCTATGGTAATATTGAGATCTTTTGCGCCCGTGAAGGTATGAAAGTAGTCTTGTAGGACAACCTCCTTTTACAGTAAAAAATAGAAAGTAGATTAAAAGGCGGCCCAAAAAAGGATCGCCAGAGAGGCAAAAATAACCAAGACAGCCAGTTGTCGTATAACGTAACCGGATGAATAATGTTTCTGATGACCCAAAAGCGCTGCTAGTGCCAGACTGGCGAGCAAATAGTTGTGACAACCGAAAATTGACCACCCTGATTACAAGATAAAACTTTATTTGTAGCACTCTTTTTGTGTAAAATTTTAACTGGGATAGCGCCACTTCTTTGCCACTGGCGACCTTGCAGATCCTGCGGAGCTGTTCTGCCCGTTTATCGGTAAGCTTGCCAATGGGCCAGATGGTACGTTTTTTTAACCTTCTTGCCCTCACGATAGGATTCGGCAATAGTATATGTTTTACCATTGTAAGTTGAGGTGCTGTAGCTCAAATGCATTATGTAGCCCTTTTAAATTCAATTAGTTATCGAAATGCCTTCCGGAACAAGGTATTTATGGAAATGTAAGTCAGAAAGTTGAGTGAAACCGGAACAAGGGATTTATGGAAATGCAAGTCAGAAAGTTGAGTGAAAAAGGAATAAATAATTGAGACAGGAATATCATGCTGATTAATCTTGCCGCGTTTGTCATTGTTATTGCCGGTATCATGTCGGCAAAAGCCATTGTCGTGCCGTTTCTGCTGGCGTCCTTTCTTGCCATTATCTGTGCTCCTCCAGTGTATTGGCTGCGAACCAGGAAGGTGCCGGCTATTGTTTCCATCATCCTGCTGGTGTTGGTGGTTATCCTGGTGGAAATGGTGCTGGCAACCCTGGTAACTTCTTCCATGGCGGAATTTTCCCGGGCAATACCTCAGTACCAGGAACGTCTGCATGCGATATTCAAAGATTTGATCGCCTGGCTGGGAGGTCACGGTATTGAGCTTACGGAAAAGATTTTCATGGATCAGTTTGATCCGGGCAAGCTCATGAGTATTGCCGCCAATATGCTCAATAACCTGTTCGGGATGTTGACCAATACTTTTATGATTGTGTTGACCCTGGTTTTCATCCTGCTCGAGGCCTCGGGCTTTACGGATAAGCTCAAGGCCATAGCCGGCAGGCCTGATGCTGATATGGAAAAATATGACCGGATTATCACTGGTATCAACCGGTATCTGGCCCTGAAGACCGGTACCAGCCTGCTTACCGGGGGCCTGGTTACCATCGGTCTCTGGATTATCGGGGTTGATTTTGCGGTCATGTGGGGGGTATTGGCTTTTCTGCTGAACTTTATTCCGACCATTGGTTCGGTTATAGCCGCGGTTCCATCGGTTCTATTGGCTCTGGTCCAGCTTGGCCCGGCTTCGGCGGCGGCTACGGCCGGCTTGTATCTGGTTACAAACATAATTGTCGGGAATATTCTTGAACCAAAGATCATGGGAACCGGAGTCGGACTTTCACCGCTGGTTATTTTTGTTTCCATGGCCTTTTGGGGTTGGGTGCTCGGACCGGTGGGCATGCTGCTGTCGGTTCCGTTGACCATGACTTTGAAAATCGGCTTGGGGTATAGTGAAAAAACCCGCCATATTGCTTTGCTTCTCGGGTCAAATGGGGAAGCGATGAAGGTGTTACTTGAGCAGGAAAAAAACAGTTTGTCATGATTGCCTTTAACCATATTCATCTTTCGTTTAATGGTAAAAAAATTATTGATGACCTCTCTCTGGCGGTTGATCAAGGTGAAAAGGTTGTGGTCCTGGCGAAATCAGGGACAGGGAAGAGTTCTCTCTTTTCCCTGGTGTTGGGGTTTATCGAACCTGATGAAGGAGAAGTTTTCTTTGACGGCCGAATGATCGATGAAAAAAGCGTCTGGGAGGTTCGTAAAAAGATTGCTTATGTAGATCAGGATGTCAGTCTGGGTGGTGGAAAGATTCTTGATCTGCTTGATTTAGTGGCAAAATTAAAAACAAATATTTACCTGGATGGCTTCCGGGAACAGCTGCAGGAGCTTTTGCAGTATTTTGAGTTGGATAAAGAAGTCATCAAAAAGGATATTGAAGATCTGTCCGGCGGCGAAAGACAGCGCCTGGCGATTATTATTGCCGTGCTGCTGCAGCGGGATGTATTTCTGCTGGATGAAGTGACTTCGGCCCTCGATAAACAGCTCAAAAAAAAAGTAGCGGATTTTTTTGTTGCCAGGGAAGATTGGACCTGTCTGGTGATTTCCCACGATCCTGTCTGGCTTGAGAACCCGGCGGTCAAAATTTTCAATCTTGAGGAGGGAGAATGGAAACCGTAGATCTTTCCCTTGTCTCCCTGGCTCTGACCTTTCTGCTGCTGGCTCTGCCGGTGGTTTTAAGCCTGAAGTTCGGATTTGCTTTAATCAAGCCGCTTTTTTATGCCGTGGGCAGGATGACCGTTCAGTTGATCCTGATCGGCATCTTTCTCAAATATCTTTTTTTATGGAATAACATCTGGATCAATCTTTTCTGGCTGCTGATCATGATTACGGTTGCGGTCTTTTCCGCGGTCAGAAGTTCCGCCATCAAAATCAGCAAGGTTTTTATCCCCGGTTTTTTATCATTTTCCATTGCCACCTTTGTGGTTATCTTTTATCTGAATATTGTGGTTATCCCGCTTGATAATATTTTTGACGCCCGCTACCTGATTGTTCTCGGCGGCATGCTGCTGGGTAGTTCGCTCAGGGGCAACATTGTCGGCATCAGCACCTTTTATGAAAATATCAGGAAGGATGCCAGGAAATATCTCTATGTGCTTTCGCTTGGAGCATCTCATTACGAGGCCTTGCTGCCGTATTTTCGGGAAAGCGCTCAACTGGCGTTAAAGCCGACCCTGGCCGCTATGGCAACCATGGGAATAGTCGCTCTGCCCGGAATGATGACGGGAGTTATCCTTGGAGGGGCCAGCCCGGAAGTGGCAATTAAATACCAGATTATGATCATGATCGCAATTGTGGTCAGCACCATCACCAGCGTGGTGCTGACCATCCTGCTGACTCTGCGCGTCTGTTTTAACCGCTACGGGGTGCTGCGGCGGGAGGTATTTGTTGAGCCGAAGAACAAGTCAAATGGAAGCTGACAATGAAAAGCCCCGCATTAAGCGGGACTTTTTTGGTTTTGCCTGGGGCAAAAAATCATTGAATGATGGTAACTATTCAGCACATTGTATTGCACCTTAAGTAGTAAACTCGGGACTGTCCCCAGCTTCACCGGGGGCTGTCCCAGATGTTTACGGACTATGAAACAATGTCGGTATACACCGCAAAAGCCTGGGACAGTCCCCTTTTAAACCAAAAAGCTTGGGGACAGTCCCGGTTTTGCTTGGAGCAGTGCGCTTCATAAAGATGTGCTGAATAGTTACGAATGATGATTACCACCGCAGTCGATGGTTCATGATTGCAATTGGGGCAGATCCTTGAAACATTCCAGTGCCTGGGGGTTGGCCAGGGCATCCTTGTTGGTAATTTCCCGGCCTTCGACGACTTTACGTACTGCCAGTTCCACTTTTTTACCGCTGATAGTGTAGGGGATGTCGGCAACCGGGATCACTTTGGCCGGTACATGCCGGGGAGTGGTGTTTTTACGGATGGTGGTTTTAATCTGTTTTTCCAGTTCCGGGGTTAAATCAACCCCCGCTTCCAGAATAACGAACAAGATAACCCGCACATCGTTGTCCCAGTTCTGGCCGATGACGACGCTGTCCTTGATTTCTGGAATGGTTTCCACCTGCCGATAGATTTCGGCAGTGCCGATGCGGACGCCGCCGGGGTTGAGGGTGGCATCGGAACGACCATAAAAAATAACCCCGCCGGTTTCAGTAATCATGATGAAGTCACCGTGGCACCAGATGTTGGGATAACGGCGGAAATAGGCATCCAGATATTTCTGGTTTTCCGGATCGTTCCAGAAATAGATCGGCATTGACGGGAACGAAGCGCTGCAGACCAGTTCTCCCTGTTCATTGAGTACCGACTTGCCATCATCATCGAAGGCTTCAACTTTCATCCCCAGCCCACGGCACTGTAGTTCTTCGCTGTAGACCGGCAGGATGGGATTGCCGAGGGCAAAGCAGGAAACAATATCGGTACCGCCGGAAATGGAAGCCAGGTCGAGATCTTCCTTGATTTCCCGGTAGACAAACTCAAAACTTTCAGCTGAAAGAGGAGAACCGGTGGAACAGATGGTTTTAATCGCCGAAAGATCATATTCCTTCCCCGGTTTGATGTCGGCCTGCTGAACCGAGGCCAGGAACTTGGCGCTGGTGCCGAAAACGGTTATTTTTTCATCTTCCGCCAGCTTGAAGGTGGTGCCGCCGTTTGGATAGAATGGGGAACCATCATAGAGGATCAGGGTGGCGCCCACCGCCAGGCCGCTAACTAACCAGTTCCACATCATCCAGCCGCAGGTGGTGAAGTAGAAAAGATTGTCTTCCCGCTTGAGATCAACATGGAGGATATGTTCCTTCAGGTGCTGAATCAGGGTGCCGCCAGCCCCATGGACAATACATTTGGGCACCCCGGTGGTCCCGGATGAATACATGATGTAGAGGGGATGGTCGAAAGGCAGCTGTTCAAATTCTATTTCCAGATTGTCTTCGGAACTGAGAAAATCACCGAAGAGAATGGAGTTGTTGATCATGCTGATATCCGGTTGGCTTTCGGTATAGGGAATGACCACTACTTTTTCCACCGATGGCAGGCTGTTGAGAATATCGGAAACCCGCTGTAGAGAATCGAAGGTTTTGCCATTATAGCCATAACCGTTGGCGGTAAAAACAACTTTGGGTTCAATCTGGCCAAAACGATCTAAAACCCCTTTAATGCCGAAATCAGGCGAGCAGGAAGACCAGATAGCGCCGATGCTGGTGGTGGCCAGCATGGCAATTACCGTTTCC
Source organism: Pseudomonadota bacterium (assembly GCA_034660915.1). Taxonomy (NCBI): domain Bacteria; kingdom Pseudomonadati; phylum Pseudomonadota; species Pseudomonadota bacterium. The sequence goes on along the minus strand of JAYEKE010000177.1, from coordinate 5,996 downwards.
ATCATGTTGGGAACAAAACCGGATATCCGGTCGCCCGCGGTGACCCCCATATCCCGTAATGATTTGGCCAATCTGGCGACTTGGTCATAGAGTTCAGCATAGGTTATTCTGACCGCTTCCTGCTGTTCGCCCTTAAAGACCATGGCGGTCTGCTCATCACGGTAGCGCAGCAGGTTCTCGGCAAAATTGAGCCGGGCGCCGGTAAACCATCTGGAGCCTGGCATTTTGTCGCCGTCCACCAGCACTTCATCGTAGGTTTTGGAAGCGATAATGCCGCCAAAGTTCCAGACGCCTTCCCAGAAATCAGCCCGTTCGCTTATCGACCACTGGTACAACTCATCATAATTGGCAAAAGACTGCCCCTGCTGATCATTCAGGTACTTCATAAATCGGGTCAGGTTGGCATTGGCTATCCGTTCAGTTGATGGTTTCCATAGTGCAGTTTTCATAAATATGATCCTCCTTTAAGAATTGAGATCTAAAATAGATGTTAATGTAATGCTCAACATAACTTTTCTACCCATCACTGGACATTTATCAGTTAACGTTAACTGACTTTGGCACCTTAGCAGATTATTTTCGCTAAAATCAATCTATTTTTGCTGTTGATAGTAGTTTTTTCAGCTCCGTCCGGTTATTAGTATCTTACTCCTGAAAACCTGTCACTCTTTTCAGTACCCCCTTGAGGGGTAAAAAAAACAAGAAATTCTTTTTAACCACCCATTCGCTACGCTCACTGGAGAACACGAAGAACACGAAGAAAAAAAGATTGCATCTTTGTGCTGCCGTGAGTTTTTTATCTTTTTTGCCCTGCGTCCTGAATTTGTGATAATTCACTTTCCCGCCTTCCTTCGCCTGCGGTCCGTACTGGTTTGCACGTTTGCTTCGCCGTGCTTCGCGGGGGGACACTCTTGACTATCGCTCGCCCAGTGGAGGAACACCTTGAATTTGCTTTTAACGCGAAACTCAAGAATGTCCCCAATCACGGTGGCCCCGCTTCCAATTTCTCCCGCCCTCCCTTAGTTAAATCAATAAATCAACAACGTCCCTTTTTGCCTTCAGCTACATACTGCTTTTCCTCTTTTTTTTCGTGTTTTTCGTGGTGAAATATCTTTTATCAGTTCGAAAAAGTCCAGTTTTTGCCTTTGTCTTGGCAAGGTTCTCAGTGCCTCTGTGCCTCTGTGAGAGCCTGCTTTTTTTTCACTTAAATCAATAAATCAACAACGTCCCCGCCTTCCTCAGTGGAGGAACACCTTGAATTTGCCTTTAACGCGAAACTCAAGAATGTCCCCAATCACGGTGGCCTCGCTTCCAATTTCCCCCGCCCTCCCTTTTTATTTTTTATGCAAGGCTTACTACAATATGGCAAGCTTCATGGTAAAATAAAATCTGGGTTGTGGGCGTAGCCTGCGTTGGATTTTTACTTGAATATCAGTCCTCAGTATGTAATTATGCGCATATATTACCTGCAAGCATGAAAATAAAGGCTGCTTTTGGAGCAAAAAGAATGGATCATGATGTTATCTTTAGCGATGTCGATCTGGCTCAGATAGATGAACATGGTTTGAACGAAGTGGATGTTCTGGCCCAAATAGATATTTTTACCCATGGTATCCCGGCGGTTAAACTGGATCGCCCCTGTACCGTAAACGACGGTATTGTCAGGCTGGAGAATGAAGAGATGGAGACCATGATTGATATCTACCGGGAGGCTGCCCTGGCTGGAAGGGCGATGAAATTTGTTCCGGCATCGGGTGCGGCAACCAGAATGTTCAAAACCCTGCTGTCCTGTTATCATAAATATTTCCAGCCGGGTGCCAAGCCCATGACGTTAAATGACTATATTGATAATCCTGATTATGATGATATCCTGCGGATGAAGGATAATTGTGGGAAATTTGCTTTTTCCGATCGGCTTCACCAGGTGGTTTCAGCCGATGGCCTGGAGGTTGAAAACCTGATTGATGAAGGTCGATGTGACCTGATGCTGGCTTACTTACTGACGGAAAAAGGGCTTGACTACGGCAGTTTGCCGAAGGGATTGATTGATTTTCATTGTTATCCCGATCATGTTCGCACTCCTTTCGTGGAACACCTGGTGGAAGCAGCCGATTATACCAAGGATAAACAGGGAAAAATCCGACTTCATTTTACCATTTCTCCGGAACATCGACAACCGTTTCAGGAACATCTTGAACAGGTGAGGGGAGTCATTGAAACCGGTAGTACCCGTTGTGAGGTTATTTTTTCGGTCCAGAAATCCTCAACGGATACCATTGCCGTTGATCATGATAATGTACCTTTTAAAAATGTCGACGGTTCCCTGGTCTTTCGACCTGGCGGCCATGGGGCTCTGCTGGAAAATCTGAATGATTTAAAAGGTGATATTGTTTTTATCAAAAATATCGATAATGTGGTCCCTGACCGGTTGAAAGCGGAAATATGCCGCTATCATCAGATCCTGGGAGGCTACCTGGTAAATCTGCAACAGCGCATTTTCGGTTATCTTCAAGGCCTTGATGATACAGTTCCTGGCGATTCGCTGCTGGCTGAAATAACTGTTTTTGTGCAGGATTTTCTTGGAATCGAGATTCCGTCTGAGGCAGGTGATAAACAGATTGAATTTTTGCGTAAGAAACTTAATCGACCCCTCAGGGTTTGCGGGATGGTAAAAAATGAAGGCGAGCCCGGGGGCGGACCTTTCTGGGTCCGTGGCCCCGAGCAGGGTTGCAGTCGCCAGATAGTCGAGTCGTCACAGGTGGATTTCTCTGCTCCTGACCAGGAGAAAATCTGGCAGCTATCTACCCATTTTAATCCGGTGGATCTGGTATGTGGTCTGCGGGATTACCGGGGGGAACCTTTTGACCTGCATGAGTTCAGCGATCCTGATACCGGCTTTATCGCGGTTAAATCCAGTGAAGGAAAGGAATTGAAAGCCCTTGAACATCCGGGTTTGTGGAATGGGGCGATGGCTGAATGGAATACGGTTTTCATCGAAGTCCCGGCCGGGACGTTTAATCCGGTCAAGTCTGTTTTTGATCTTTTGCGTCCGGCGCATCAGACCGGGGAAGTGTGATTGCCTGTCTTAGGGCAGACGGATGGAAATGTTCCGTGGAAACTGCAGGGAGTTTCACTTGACAATTTTTTTGACAGGATGTAAAGGGTTTTTTTTACTTTGATAGTTGCTGGAGCATGAGTTTGTTTCCCATAAATAATTAGCTCTTTATTTTTGACTTTTTACCAGAGCAATTAAGGTTAATGATGAGTAAAAAAGATAAAGTTTTTATGGTAAAGATCCGCCGGGATTATTGTAAAGGCTGCGGTCTTTGTGTTGAGTTCTGTAAACAGGAAGTGCTTGAAACTTCTCCAAAATTAAATAGCATGGGATATTATTATGCTGATCCGGTGAAGCCTGAGAATTGTATTGGTTGTATGGTCTGCACGCTGGTTTGTCCTGATTTGGCGGTTGAGGTGTACAGTGAATAAGGTTTTTATGAGTGGCAACCATACCATTGCCGAGGCGGCCATCCGGGCCGGCTGTAAATGTTATTTTGGTTACCCGATTACACCCCAGAATGAACTGGGTGAATATATGGCGGCAAATTTGCGGCAGGCTGGTGGAACTTTCATCCAGTCAGAAAGCGAGATTGCTGCCATTAATATGGTCGTAGGCGCGGCGGCATCCGGAGTCCGGGCTATGACTTCATCATCCAGCCCGGGAATCAGCCTGAAACAGGAAGGGATCTCTTTTCTGTCAGGGTTTGAACTGCCGGCTGTTATTGTCAATATGATGCGAGGCGGTCCCGGGATGGGAAACATTGCTCCGGCTCAGGGAGATTATTATCAGTCGACCAGGGGTGGCGGGCATGGTGATTATCGGACCCCGGTATTAGCTCCGGCATCGGTGCAGGAACTGGCTGATCTGACCATGGTCGCCTTCGATCTGGCTGATCGTTATCGGACTCCGGTAATGCTAATTGGTGACGGGATGATGGGGCAGATGAAGGAACCGGTGGTTTTCCCGGAGCTGGTTAAACAATTACCGGAAAAAAAATGGGCGTTGAAGGGGCGGGGAGAAGGTCCAAGTCGCTACCTGGCCTCCCTGATTCTTGACGGCCTGGAAAATGAACGTCACAATTGGAAACTGGTGCGTAAATACCAGGAAATTGCTGATTGTGAGACCCGTTATGAGCTTTACATGATGGAAGATGCTGAATATGCCGTGGTCGCCTATGGAACGACGGCCCGGATTATCAAAGGTGCCATTAAACGAGCCCGTAGAGAAGGAATCCCGGTTGGTCTGATTCGACCTATAACCCTTTTCCCCTTTCCGGAAAAAGTTTTGCAGGAAATAGCTCACCGGATTAAAGGTTTCCTGGTTTTTGAAATGAGTACCGGCCAGATGGTTGACGATGTAAGACTGGCCCTGGCTGATTATCAGGTTAAGGTTGAATTTCATGGCCGTCCCGGCGGCATCATCCCCACCCCGTTGGAGTTTTCCCGGGTTATTAACCGCCATTATCGGCGGATGAAAAAGTAGGTCCCATGAAGTTGATAAATCAATGGCCCCAGTATTATAAAAAAAATGTAGTAACTCACTATTGTCCTGGTTGTGGTCATGGTGTTGTGCACCGGATAATTGCCGAAGTGCTGGAAGAATTGGATGTCGGCAAGCGATCCCTGCTGGTGTGTCCGGCCGGTTGTGCGGTTCTGGCCTATCATTATCTGGATATCGATGTGATTGAGTCAGCTCATGGTCGGGGAACGGCTATTGCCACCGGTGTGAGTCGGGCCAATCCCGATCTCTTTGTTATCAGCTACCAGGGTGATGGGGACCTTTCAGCTATTGGTACGGCTGAAACCATTCACTCCGCCAATCGTGGTGAAAATATCACCGTAATTTTTATTAATAATGCTGTTTATGGGATGACCGGGGGGCAAATGGCTCCCACTACCATTCTTGACCAGGGGACTACTACTACCCCTCTTGGTCGTAATTCAACCCTGGATGGTTATCCTCTCCATATTACCGATGTAGTTGCTGCTTTTCCAGGCGTTGCCTATGCTGAGCGGGTTACGGTGGCTACTCCCGGGGGGATCAGGAAAACTAAAAAAGCGATTACCAATGCGTTTCAAACTCAAATTGAAGGTTTGGGATATTCAATTGTTGAAGTTCTATCTCCCTGCCCGACCAACTGGAAAATGACGCCACTTCAAGCTTGTCGATGGATTACTGAAGAAATGTCTAAAGAATACCAGCCCGGGTTGCTAACTGATAAGCGGGAAGAAAAAAGGAAGCAAAAAGGATGATTTTAAATACACTTTGTGCCGGTTCCGGTGGTCAGGGAGTTTTGACTCTGGGTAACGTGTTGGGTAATGCAGGCATGATTCAGGGTTTGCATGCTACCTACCTCCCGGCCTATGGCGCTGCCGTGCGTGGCGGTACCGCAAACTGTACTGTCTGTATTTCCGCTGAAGAAATTGCCTCACCGGTGGTTTCAAATCCTGATATTCTGGTGGCCATGAACCAGCCTTCGGCAATGGCTTTTATGAACCGGTTGGTTTCCGGCGGCAAATTGCTCTATAACTCTTCCATCATTGTCGATTTGCCCAAGAGAAGTGATATCGATTTTATCCCTGTGCCCGCCAATGAACTGGCCCGGGAACTGGGAAATGATCGTTCAGCCAACATGATTCTTCTTGGAAGTCTGGTCAACCTGGGACAAGTGCTGACCCAGGAATCGGTGTTTAAAAGTTTGGAAATCCTGATGGGGAGTAAACCGGCGTTGGTAAAAGTCAGTTGCCAGGCGGTAACCAAAGGATATGATTTTCTTAACCAGTAAGTAGAGGACTTTTTTATGTCTGTAACCCAGCTTTCTATTACTACAGATAACAAACCGGGACGTTTGAATCAGATTTGTGATATCCTGGAAAGAGAGCAGATTAATATCAAGGGCGTCATGGCTTGTTCTGAATTAAATCCACCCAGGGTAAAG
>JAYEKE010000176.1 GCA_034660915.1 Pseudomonadota bacterium | reverse complement strand
GTTCGTCATGACATCCGGCAACCGGCAGGTAGAAATGCTGTTCATACTCGTTGACCATGCGGAGGCTGCAGAAATCCTGCATGGCCATCTTCATGGCTTCCTTCATCATCTTGATCCAGCGGGCCGGTGTGGTTCCATCTCTCCGCTCATAAAAACAGGGGATGACATCATTTTCGAGGATGTTGTAGAGTGCCTGGCTTTCCACGGCGTCCTGATAATGGGGATCATCATATTCCTCCCCGTTGCCGATCCTCCAGCCACGTTTTTCATTGTATCCTTCACACCACCACCCATCCAGGATGCTTAAATTCAGGCCGCCGTTAATGGCCGCCTTCATGCCGGAAGTACCACAGGCTTCATAGGGTCTTCGGGGGGTGTTTAGCCAGACATCGGCACCCCGGACCAGGTAGCGGGCAATGTTGATATCGTAATCTTCCAGGAAAACAAAACGATGTCGGACACTGGGACGGTTGGCGAATTCGATGATTCGTTTAATCAGTTCTTTACCTTCGTTATCCCGTGGATGAGCCTTGCCGGCGAAGATAAACTGTACCGGTCTGGTGGGAGAATTGATCAGGGCCTCCAGCCTCTCAGGGTCGGACAACAGCAGGGTTGCCCGTTTATAGGTAGCAAAACGGCGGGCAAAAGCAATGGTCAGGATATCCTGGTCCAGCGCTGCTTCCGCGTACTGTATCATGGCTTTTGAGGCGTTGCGCTGGCTGTATTGTTTGACCATCAGCCGGCGGCAGGTGTTAACCAGGCGTGAACGGCACATCTGGTGGGCATTCCAGAGCTCTTCATCGTAGATTTCATTAATTTTTTTGGTAACTTCCTCTTCACAGGGATGAAGGGGCCAGTCGGGTCCGAGATAATTTTCAAAAAGGTTGTGGTTGCGATGAGATATCCAAGAGGTTATGTGAATGCCGTTGGTAACGTGAGAGATGGGTATCTCCGCTTCCGGTCGTCCGGGCCAGACATGGGCCCACATGTGACGGGCTACCTTTCCATGGAGTTCGCTGACCCCGTTGCAGTACTGTGACATTCTCAGCCCGATAATGAACATGGAGAATGGGGCTTGCGGGCCGGCACCAGCCTGCTGACCCCAGGAAATCATTTCATCTGCCGTGGTTCCCAGGGGTTCTTCCAAGGCTTTAAAGTAGGGTCTGACCAACTGGGGAGGGAATTCATCGTGGCCGGCGGATACCGGTGTGTGCGTGGTGAAGATAATGGTCCGCGGTACAATTTCCAATGCCGTCTTCAGATCAACACGGTGAGTTTCCATGCAATGGCGTAAGTGCTCCAGGCTGCAGAAAGCTGAATGTCCTTCATTCATGTGACATACTTTTGGCTGAATACCCAGAGCTTTCAGTGCCCGCATGCCGCCGATTCCCAACAGAATTTCCTGGGCCAGCCGTACAGATGATCCCCCGCTGTACAGTCTTGCGGTTATTTCCCGAATTTCAGGTGAATTTTCGGGCAGGTTGGTGTCCAGTAAATAGAGAATTACCCTGCCAATGTTAACTTTCCAGACTGTAGCCCGTATTTCCCCCTGGGGTCCGGTAACGGAAATAAAAACCTGCTTTCCGTCGCTATCTTTGGCTTTGCTGAGGGGAAGGAAGAACAGGTTGGTTTCCAGGTAACCTTCCTGCTGCCAGCCGGTTTGATCCAGGTATTGATGAAAGTAGCCGTTTCGGTAGAGGAGACCAACAGCGGTTAAGGGAAGCCCTAGATCAGATGCTGCCTTCAAGTGGTCACCGGCCAGCACCCCCAGGCCGCCGGCAAACAGCGGCATGCTTTCATGGATGCCGAATTCCATCGAAAAATAGGCGATGCTTTTATCGTGTTCGTAGGGAGTCTGGCTGTAGTCGATGGGTTTATTGATCTGTTGGTCGAAATTTTCTTTCACCCGTTGAAGATGGGCGAGGAAACTTTCATCTTCCGCCAGTTCCTCCAGTCGTTTCTGGGTAACTTTGGTGGAGAAAACCAGCGGATTGCCGCGGGTGTCATCCCAGAGCCGGGGATCAATGCGGCGGAATAACTCCACCGCATCCCGCTGCCAGGACCACCAGAGATTGCGGGCCAGGGTAGTTAAAAAGGCAAGTGGTTCAGGGACCCTGGGAAATACATTAAAGATTTTTATATGACTCATAATTATATCACCTCGTTTATAGCGTTGTTTATTAAT
>JAYEKE010000175.1 GCA_034660915.1 Pseudomonadota bacterium | reverse complement strand
GATGGTTCTGAATTAAGCCGAGCCGCCCTGCGCTACGCGGTGGAAATATGTCGCCAGTTCAACGCCGAGCTTTACCTGCTGACAGTCATGGATAAGGTTCCTTCTTACCTTGATGCCGAAATCAGTCATGAAATTTTTGAGCGAATGGAAGACATCCTGAAAAACGAAGTGGCTAATTGCTCCGGCTACTGTGAAACAGCAGGACTGGAATGTAAAAGCGAGGTCAGGACTGGACTTCCATACGAAGAGATTATCAAATATACCGAAGAAATCGATGCGGATCTGATCGTTATGTCCACCCATGGACGCAGTGGCATCTCCAGTATTCTGTTAGGCAGTATAGCGGAAAAAGTTGTCCGCCATGCTCCCTGCCCGGTTCTGACCGTCAAACCAACGTCAAAGGACTGGGAAATCAGCAAACCCGGAAGTTGTGAAATCTGATTATTAAATCTGAATTAAGCGTTTAGTACCTTACAGGTTATTATCTTGTTTTTTAACAAGAAAATGCTAAGTGCTTCACGGGTTCTTTGCCGTCAGGCAAAGGTTCCGATGAAGAAACTTATGCAAGGCTCTGATAAGAGTACTTATTTGCGGGCCGAAAAGGCCACATTTGGGTTGCGGGAGTTGGTCCCGCATTAACCTTTAGCACATAGCTATTAGCTCAATGATTACAAGATGTTTAATATTATACATGGAAAATATTCGACTTTGTCTATAGATTGACAAATTTTTATTATTTCTCACAGAGACACGGAGTCACAGAGGGCAAATGACTCGGGTTCTCTGTGACTTTGTGCCTCTGTGAGAGTATTTTATCTTTTCTGAAAACGTAGTCGAATGTTTACTATACATGTTCACCCAATGGGTGTTGTTACTAATCAACGTAAAGTCCTGATTATTAAATGCTAATTGCTAACAGCTAATCGCTCAGCTTAGGAAATATTATTGATGGGAAAATTTAAAAGCCCCTGTTACTGCAGGGGCTTTTATGTACTTTTATTTAAAGGAAATATTCATTGCAGCTGAAAGAGAAATTGCTTCAAGCTGACATCCGCGAGGAACAGCTTTTTGATACCCCCGAAGCCCTGCTCTGCTACGGCTATGATGCCACCCGGCAGATGGGACAACCACAAATGGTGGTTTTAGCGGAAACTACGGCCCAGGTAGCGGCGGTAATGTCCATCGCCCGGCAGCTGCAAATTCCCGTTTTTCCCCGGGGAGCCGGTAGCGGCATGTCCGGCGGTTCGGTACCGGTAAGCAACGGCATTGTGCTCTCACTGACCAGAATGAAACAAATAGTGGAAATCGATCTTGACAACCTGATGGCAGTTGTGGAACCAGGCGTCATTACCGAAGAACTGCAGGAAGCAGTCTCAAAACATGGCCTCATGTATCCACCGGACCCGGCCAGCCTGGCTTTTTCCACTATCGGCGGCAACGTGGCGGAAAATGCCGGTGGCCCCCGGGCAGTTAAATACGGGGTTACCGGAAATTATGTCAGCGGCCTCGAAGTGGTATTGCCTGATGCTTCCATCATTAATACCGGCAATAAATGCATCAAATCAGTCTCCGGTTACGACTTGACCCATCTCTTTGTGGGCTCGGAAGGCACCCTGGGAATTATCACCAAGATCCTTCTGCGGCTGGTACCGGCACCAGCGGTTACCAGCACCCTGTTACTTGGTTTTGCCGATATGGAGACCGCCGCCCAAGCGATTACCCATATGGTGCGTCAGCATATCATTCCCTCAACCACCGAATTTCTCGATCACCATTCCATTAATGCCATCCGTGATTCCCTGCCCTTCACCCTGCCGGAAAAAGCCCGGACTTTATTGCTGGTGGAAGTGGATGGCGATGCTGAAAGCGTCAAACGCGAATCCAGCGCGATTCAAAAACTGGTTGAATCCAGTACGGTGATGATTCTTACCGCCAGCGGGCAAGAAGAAAGAGATACTCTCTGGCAGGCCCGCCGCTCCCTGTCACCGGCCATTGCCAAAATCGCTCCGGATAAGATAAATGAAGATATTGCCGTACCTCGATCGGAAATTCCGGCGGTGCTCAGAAAAATTGAAGCAATAGCTCAGAAAGCCGATCTCCCCATTGTCTGTTTCGGCCATGCCGGCGATGGCAATATTCATGTGAATGTCATGCTGGACAAAAGCGATCCCCGGCAAGCCCGGATGGGTGAAAAGGCGGTAAAAGAAATTTTTGCCGCCACGATTGAATTAGGAGGCACTCTGTCGGGCGA
>JAYEKE010000174.1:7423-9868 GCA_034660915.1 Pseudomonadota bacterium | reverse complement strand
TTTAATCATTAAACTAACAGCTAACGGCTAATAGCTAATCGCTTATTTAGATATAAAATACACCTCATTTACTGAAAAATCAAGATTAATGGGGGACAGTTTTGAAAACTGTCCCCAACCATTATCCGGACTTGATGATGGTTTGACCGGTCTTTGGTTTCATGCTAAACAGTCCTGTTATCGGCAGAATTACGGTGAAACTAAAGGGTTCCCATGTCTGGTTTAATAAAACGTCATCGCTGGTTATGGTTTGCTGTTCTTGTCCTGCTGGCCGCTATCGTCAGCCTGGCTATGGGATGGTTGTCATGGCAGAAATTCCAGGCATCCAGTGATCCCGCCAGGGCGCTGACATTGATTGAAAAAAAATCGCAGCCGGTTTTTGCTGACGATTTGTCCCTGGATTCTCTGGGGCGGGCTTTAGATCGTAACCTGGAATTTTTAGCCAGTCGCGAGCCGGAAATGATTATTAATTTTGGCCCTGAATCGTTTACTGTCAGGCAAATGTTGAAAAGCCAGCAGCAACTGCGGCAGTTCATTGATAAACCGGTTTCCGCTTTGGTACTGGATCAGTATCTGCGGACCAATTTTTCCGTTTTCGAAGCTGGAGCTGGAACACAGTCGGGAAAAGTCCTGGTGACCGGTTATTATTTGCCGGTGCTGCATGGCTCCCGCCATCAAAGTTCGCGTTTCCGCTGGCCACTCTACCAGCGGCCGGATGACCTGGTCAGTATTTCTCTGGCTGAATTCGGCTTCTGGAAACGCTGGCAGGATAGCTCCATCCTGTTGCTCTGGTTGATGAATCTTGGCGGACTGCGGGCGCTGCCAACCCGGGTTTTTGGTCGTTTAACGGCCGATCGTAAAGTTATTCCCTATTTCAGTCGTCGGGAAATTGATTATGAAAAGATCCTTGACGGCCGGCAGCTGGAACTCGTCTGGCTGGATGATGATATTGAGCGGTTTTTTCTGCATATTCAGGGATCTGGCCGGATAATTCTTGATGATGGCGGTGAAATGATGGCGGGCTACGCGGCTGCCAATGGCCATCCCTATCGCAGTATTGGTGCCTGGTTGATTCGACAGGGATACATGGAGCGGGAGGCGGTGACCATGCCGGCGATCAGGAAGTTTATCCAGGAGCACCCGGAAAAGGCTGCCGATATTTTCACTGCCAATCCCAGCTATGTATTTTTCCGGCAACTGCCGAACCGGGAGCCTCTGGGTTGCTGGCAGATTCCCCTGACTGCCGGGCGCAGCATTGCCACCGATAAATCCATCTTTCCTGCCGGAGGGCTTGCTTTCCTTTTGACTGAAATACCGGAGTTTTCTGCTGACGGTTCGATTATATCCTGGCAGTCCAGCGGCCGACTGGTGTTGAATCAGGATACTGGTGGGGCCATCAAAGGGAGTCGGCGGGTTGATCTTTTTTGTGGTGCCGGGAAAGAGACAGAGCAAATGGCCGGAGTGATGAAACAGCCCGGCCGCCTCTTTTTCCTGGCTCCCAGGTTGGAAGTTAAGTTGAAATATTAAGCTTTCAGGAGCCTTTAACCTTACACCTTTAACCTTGTACCTTTCAACAGCGGAAATCCCATTTCTTCCCGTTGTTTGAGGTAGTTTTCCGCCGATAGTTTGGCCAGGTTCCTGACTCTGCCGATGTAGCTGGTTCGTTCCGTGACCGAAATGGCTCCCCGGGCATCAAGCATGTTAAAGGTATGGGAGCATTTGAGACAGCAGTCATACAGTGGCAGTACCAGATTTTTTTCTGCCAGTTGCTGACCTTCGGCTTCGAACATGTCGAAAAGCTTTTGCAGCATCTCAACATTGGCTTCTTCGAAATTGTAGCGGGACCATTCCACCTCGCTCTGGTGGTGTATCTGGCCATATTTGATCGTATCATTCCACCGCAGGTCGAAAACGTTGTCAACCCCCTGCAGGTACATGGCAATACGTTCCAGCCCATAGGTGATTTCACCGGAAATGGGCTTTAAATCAAAGCCGCCTACCTGCTGGAAATAGGTGAACTGGGTGATTTCCATCCCATCCAGCCAGACCTCCCAGCCAAGTCCCCAGGCTCCTAAAGTCGGGGATTCCCAGTCGTCTTCAACGAAACGGATATCATGGGCCAGGGGATCGATTCCCAAAACTTTCAAACTGTCCAGATAGAGTTCCTGAATATCAATGGGCGAGGGTTTCAGAATGACCTGGTATTGGTAGTAATGCTGGAGACGGTTGGGGTTTTCTCCATAGCGGCCATCTGTCGGCCGACGTGATGGCTCCACATAGGCGACATTGAAAGGTTCAGGTCCCAGGGAGCGGAGAAAAGTTGCCGGGTTGAAGGTTCCGGCGCCCACTTCCAGGTCGTAGGGTTGTTGAATAATGCATCCTTTTGCGGCCCAGTATTTTTCCAGAGTAAGAATGACATCTTGAAAGTTCATGATAGCTCTCCCT
>JAYEKE010000174.1:0-7323 GCA_034660915.1 Pseudomonadota bacterium | reverse complement strand
AAGGTTCAAGGTTTAAGGTTCAAGGTTTTTCAGTATACCGTATACCTTAAGTATCGTCATGACATGCGGTTGAATCGTTTCGGTAAAGAATCTGATGGCTTAATCACTGTTTTCTGGCTGAATTGATCAATATTTTCAATATATTTGAGAGTTTTGAACTCCTGGCCGGTATGCCAGCGCAGCAGGCTCCGACAGAGTCTGGCTGTTTCATCCATGATCCGGGGGGTGAAGTTCAGTTTTTTGCGTAAGCTGCTGTCGATTTGCAGGAATTTATTGAGAATGGCAATGGTCCCGCGGCTGATCGGAAATGCCCGGGGATAGCGGTGGTGACATTTCCGGCATATCAGCCCCCCGGCTTCCGGATCGAAAAAGAGCATATCCTGGTTTACCTGGTTGCGGCAGCCCAGACAATAATCTAACAGGGGAGCAAAGCCAAGCAGGGCAATTATCTGTAGTTCAAACAGGCGAATCTGACAGGCAAAGTTTCTGCCGGCCGGCATGGTCAAAAACCCGAACAATTCAGTCAGCAGGGCAAATATCTGCCGGTTGGCCTGAAGCTCCGGGCAGCAGCGGTTGATGATTTCAAGAAAGTAACAGCCGAAAAAAAAGGCTTCCGGTTGATATTGAATTTCCTTGAATGGATCCAGGAGTTCACATTCATCAATACGGGGCAGGCTGATTCCCGGCTTGGCAAAGCCGGTGAAACGAACCAGAGAAAACAGTTCCAGACGTCCGGAAAACCTCTTTCTGCTTCGTTTTGCTCCTTTGCCGATGCCGGTCATTTTCCCCCGGTTCAAGGTATAGAAGGTAATCAGCAGATCACTTTCACCATAGGGAATTTTATTGATAATCAGGCCTTGATCGGTAATTATGGGCATGGAAAGTAAGAAACCGTTTTGCTGGTTAAAAAAGATATCTTAAGGATATGGTAGCCGTTCCCATATAGACCAGAATGCCGATAATGTCATTGCTGGTGGTGACAAAGGGGCCTGAGGCAATGGCCGGATCAATCTTCAAACGTTGAAAAACCGTGGGGACCAGGGCTCCCATGGCAGCAGCTATGGTCATGGATGCAGACATGGCAATGGCTACCACCAGACCGATAATAGTTTCATGGTGCCAGGCCAGGGCAATGAGGCCTACCACCAGGCCGCAGATTATTCCCATGGCAATTCCTACCCTGGCCTCTTTCCAGATGCTGCGCCGTACATTTTCAAGGGTTATGTGTCCGGTAGCCAGTCCGCGGACGGTGATAGATGATGACTGGGTGCCGACATTTCCCCCCATTCCGGTGATGACCGGAATAAAAGTTATCAGGGCCAGAACCTGGTGCAGGGTTGCTTTAAACAGCCACATCAGGTAGCCGGTGGCAATGCCGCCCAACAGGTTGGTTAACAGCCAGGGAAGGCGAATTTTGGCGATTAACCAGATGTTGTCGGCATAAACCATTTCCGTGGCATCGGTTCCCACCATGCGGAAGATATCTTCAGTGGTCTCCGCGCGGATAACATCAATAATATCATCAACGGTGACAATCCCCACCAGCTTGTTTTCATCATCAACCACCGGGATAGCGAGAAGGTTGTATTTTTCCACCAGTTGGGCGACGATTTCCTGGTCGGTGTTAATGTTTACTTTGACCAGGTTGGAATTCATGACCTGACGCAGTGTGGCTTCCGGTTGGGACAGGATAAGTTGGCGCAGGGAAATAATGCCGACCAGATGTTCCCGCTGATCTACCACGTAGATATAGAAAACCGTCTCCGCCTTGTCCCCGCGATGGCGTATTGCTTCCACGGCTTCAGCAGTATTGCAATCTTCCGCCAGGGCAAAAAACTCGGTGGTCATGATCCCGCCGGCGGTGTCATCATCGTAGCCGATCAGGGTCTCAATCTCCTGGGATTCCTGGAACCCCAGTTTTTCCAGCAGTTTCTGGGAAATATCTTCCGGCAGGTGGGACAGGAGATCAGCCTTGTCATCATTGGACATGGCTTTCAAAATCAGGATGGATTGTTCTTCCGGCAGGCGGATAATTATCTCGGAAGCCAGAGAAAAATCCAGCTCGCTGATGGTTTCAGCCGCCTTTTCAGTATCAGTGATTCTGGAAAACAGGAGATGCTGTTCCTCATCATTGAGAGACCTCATCAGGTGGGCGATATCAGCCGGATAAAGTTTGGTGATGATCTTGTTGATATTATGCCAGGCTTCCCGGTGCAAAAGCTTCCGGATTGACTCGATCATCATGCTGTGCATGTTTTTGCTTTGGTCCACCGGTGATATACTCCTTGGCTGAGTAATGCTGAAGGCCATTTTTAAGATAGCCTGAATGAAGGATAATTGACGCCTGTGTATAACAGAAGGAGGGTTGGAAAACAAGGAAAAATAAGGTGATAAGAGCGATGTCGGCAGGTTGGAAAATAGGTTTTGACCGGTGTTTTTTTCAGTGGTGGGATGTTTGCAGGCGAAAAAATTGGTTGACTGGTAGCTGAAAAGATGTTTTTTTTGAATTCATTCTGTTTGATAAATCCAAACTTTGGAGGCCTTTATGCCACCTTTGAAAAAATCCGGGGATCTGCTTTCCATGGACGATGCATATATCTGGCATCCCTATTCACCTGCACCGTCTTCCATTGCACCGCACCTGGTGAAGTCGGCTAAAGGTACCCGGCTGCAACTGGATGACGGTCGTGAAGTGATTGACGGGATGTCATCATGGTGGGCGGTGATTCATGGTTATAATCATCCGGTTTTGAACCAGGCGTTAAAAGATCAGTTGGATAAAATGGCCCACGTCATGTTTGGCGGGCTGACCCATGAACCGGCCATTCTACTGGCCGAAAAACTGGCGGCCATCACCCCGCCGGGATTGTCTCGGGTATTCTTTTGTGATTCCGGGTCGGTAGCGGTTGAAGTGGCGATTAAAATGGCGCTCCAGTACTGGCTTTCTCTGGGACATGGCCGCAAGAAGCGTTTGCTGACCATCCGCAATGGCTATCATGGCGATACCTTTGGTACCATGTCCGTCTGCGATCCGGTTAATGGCATGCATCATTTGTTTAGCGAGGTGATCATGCCGCAGTTTTTCGCGCCGGCCCCGAAGTGTCGGGATGATTCTGCCTGGGATGGCCATGATATTGAAGAAATCAAAAATATTATGGCAGCTCATAGTCATGAAATTGCGGCCCTGATCCTTGAACCTATTGTTCAGGGTGCCGGTGGCATGCGTTTTTATTGCCCGGAATTTCTCCGGCAGGTAAGAATCTTGTGTGATGAATATGATCTGCTGCTGATTGCCGATGAAATTGCCACCGGATTTGGTCGTACCGGCAAACTTTTTGCCTGTGAACATGCCGGGATATCACCTGATATCCTCTGTGTCGGCAAGGCGATTACCGGTGGTTATATGAGTTTTGCTGCTACCTTGACCAATGAGAAAATCAGCAAAGTGATTTCCACCAGGGGACTGAAAATGCTGATGCACGGGCCAACATTTATGGCCAATCCCCTGGCATGTTCCGTTGCTCTGGCCAATATCGGCCTGCTGGAATCATATCCGTGGGAACAGCGTATTGCCGAAACTGAGGCGCTGCTGGAACGTGGGTTGTCCCCATGCCGTTCTCTGGAAGGGGTTAAGGATGTCAGGGTTCTGGGAGCAATTGGTGTTATCGAGACCCATGAACCGGTTCAGGTGCAAAAAATCCAGGATCAGCTGATGACACAGGGGGTCTGGTTGCGTCCCTTCGGTCACCTGCTTTATACCATGCCTCCCTATATTGCCAGTGACAGTGAAATTGAGCAGATTACCCAGGCCATGTGTATCGCCCTGGCTGAGTAGGCTTAAGGCTACCTTGAAAAATGGCCTTTTTGCTCGATTACCGCGTTAGGCTCACATTATAATCCTCAAAATATGTAATATATTCCTGTGGTTATAATGTTCGCCTGCCTTGTTCTCAAACAAAAATTCTCATTTTTCAAGACAGCCTTAAATAGTGCTTCAATCTGTTATTTTCTCGTGAGCTGATCATAACTTTTTGTTGATTTGCTGCCTGAATTAGTATACACTCCGCCATCATTTTAATGGCCTTACAAGTTTTACTTAGGTATGAAATGTCTTCCTGCAGGTGCTTGGTTTTGACGCTATGCAGGATTTATTGGAGAAGGAGGATTAAGATGCTGACGCAAGAGCAACTGGATCACTTCAAACAGCTGCTGCTGGCTGAGAAAAAGAAGATTGTTGAAAAGGTTGATCAACTGAAACGAGGTGATATTTACACTAACCGGGAAGATCTTATGGATGAAGCAGATGCGGCTTCCGTGGAAGTGGATAATAACTTTCTTTTCCGTATTCGGGGCCGGGAAACCCACCTGATTAAAAAAATAGACGAATCTCTGAAAAAAATTGAGAATGGAACTTATGGCATCTGTGATGCTTGTGGCGAGGAAATCTCTTTAGGGCGTTTGGAAGCCAGACCGGTGGCGCCCTTGTGCATTACCTGTAAAGAAGAACAGGAAAAGCTGGAAAAGCGACAGGGGAGATAAGGGAAAGGTGTAAGGTGTTTTCCTTATACCGTAAAAAGCATGTATTGAGAGCTACAGAGCTACATGATGGAATCGCAATATAATCCGCAAAAAGTTGAATTAAAGTGGCAGGCGCACTGGGAGCGGGAAAATACCTTTGCGGCTGCTGACGGTGAGGGTGAAAAATACTATCTGCTGGAGATGTTTCCCTATCCGTCCGGGAAAATCCATATGGGCCATGTGCGCAATTATTCCATTGGCGATGTGGTGGCCCGTTATCAGCGGATGAGAGGTCGTAATGTTCTTCATCCCATGGGTTGGGATGCCTTTGGGATGCCGGCGGAGAATGCGGCCATAGAACGTAAAGTCCATCCGGCTGCCTGGACCAGGGATAATATTGAATCCATGCGTCAGCAACTCAAACGGATGGGATTCAGCTATGACTGGAGTCGTGAACTGGCAACCTGTGATCCATCATATTATCGCTGGGAGCAGCTCTTTTTTCTCCAGATGTATGAAAAAGGTCTGGTTTACAAGAAAAAATCCTCGGTTAACTGGTGTGAACACTGTCAGACGGTGCTGGCCAATGAACAGGTTGAAGCCGGTCTGTGCTGGCGCTGCAGCCAGGAAGTTGAAACGCGTGAATTAAGTCAGTGGTTTTTCCGGATTACCGATTACGCGGAAGAATTGCTGGCCGGGTGTGACAGCCTGCCGGGATGGCCCGAGCGGGTGACCACCATGCAAAAAAACTGGATTGGTAAAAGTACCGGGGCCAATATTGTTTTCCCTCTGGTTGGCAGTGATAAAACTATTACGGTGTTTACCACCCGCCAGGATACTTTGTACGGGGCGACGTTTATGAGTCTGGCTCCTGAGCATCCACTGGTTTCTGAACTGGTGGCTGGGACGGGTCAGGAACCCGAGGTGGAAGCGTTTATCCGGCGCTGGCGTCAGGCGCAGCAAGACAATCGTGATGTTGGCACCCAGGAGAAGGAAGGAGTCTTTACCGGCCGCTACTGCCTTAATCCGGTAACCGGCCGGAAGATGCCCATTTACCTGGCGAATTTTGTCTTGCTGGAGTATGGTACCGGAGCGGTTATGGCGGTGCCGGCCCATGATCAGCGGGATTTCGAATTTTCCCGGATGTATGGCTTGCCGATTATTGTCGTGATTCAACCGGATGGAGAAAATCTGGATCCTGAAACAATGGTGGAAGCATACACCGGTTCCGGCAAACTGGTAAATTCCGGGCCTTTTGATGGCCTGGATAATCAGGAAGCCCTGGAAGAGATTGCCGCCTACCTGGAGGAACAGGGTAAAGGTGAAAAAACTATCACCTATCGTTTGCGTGATTGGGGTATTTCCCGCCAGCGGTACTGGGGAACGCCGATTCCCGTTATCTACTGTGATCATTGCGGTACTGTGCCGGTTCCGGCAGCTGATCTGCCGGTGGTATTGCCGGAGAAGGTGGATCTTAGTGTTTCAGGTGGCTCACCCCTGGCGGTGATGCCGGATTTTGTTGAGACCAGTTGTCCTCTTTGTGGAAAAGCAGCCCGGCGTGAGACCGATACCATGGATACCTTTGTTGAATCATCATGGTATTATATCCGTTACGCATGTGCCAACTATAACCAGAACCCTTTTGATAAAAAGGCGGCTTCCTACTGGCTGCCGGTTGATCAGTATATCGGCGGCATTGAACATGCCATTCTGCATCTGCTCTATTCCCGTTTTTTTACCCGGGTTTTACGTGATCTTGGCTATATCGATTTTTCCGAACCATTTACTCATTTGCTGACCCAGGGAATGGTGATCAAAGATGGGGCCAAGATGTCTAAATCCAAGGGTAACGTGGTTGATCCCGATGCCCTGATTAAAAAATATGGTGCAGATACGGCCCGTATCTTCAGTTTGTTTGCGGCCCCGCCCGAGTTGGATCTTGATTGGAATGAACAGGGGGTTGAAGGGGCATCACGATTTTTACACCGTCTTTGGCGGCTGATGCACGCGGTTTTGCCGATGATCAAGGATGTCT
Source organism: Pseudomonadota bacterium (assembly GCA_034660915.1). NCBI lineage: Bacteria > Pseudomonadati > Pseudomonadota > Pseudomonadota bacterium. Next base: position 770 of record JAYEKE010000174.1, on the reverse strand, counting down.
CTCCCTATGTCGGTTCTTTTGGGGATCTGTCTGAAAATGTGCAGGTTTTAAGACGGAAAACCCACCAGACGATTCAAAAAGTGCGGAAGGATATTGAAGAACGGTTTCATTTCAATACCGCTATCAGTGCGGTCATGGAACTGGTTAATACCCTTAAACCTTTTATCGATATGCCGGATGCCGATGATCAGGTTCTCCGCCAGGTTATCCGGGAGGCCGTGGAGACGATTTTGGTGTTGTTGGCCCCGATTGTTCCTCATATTACGGAAGAGTTGTGGCAATGTCTGGGACAAAAAACCGAACTGGCCGCATTCCGGGTGCCGGATTATGATCCTGAGTCAATCAGCACTGATACAATAATGATGGTGGTTCAGGTAAACGGCAAGGTTCGTGATCGGTTGAGTGTTGATGCGGCGATTAGCCGCGAGGAGCTGGAACCTCTGGTTATGGCCAGTGACAAAGTGCGGAAATATCTGGCCGGGAAGCCGGTAAAGAAATTTATTTTCGTCCCGAAAAAACTGGTAAATGTTGTTGTCTGATTTCAAGGTTCAAGGTTCAAGGTTTAAGGTTCAAGGTTTAAGGTTTAAGGTTTAAGGTTTAAGGTTTAAGGTTTGTAAATATTCGACATTGTCTATAGATTGACAAATTTTTATTATTTCTCACAGAGCTTGCTATATTGTAGTAAGCCTTGCATAAAAAATAAAAAGGGAGGGCGGGGGAAATTGGAAGCGGGGTCACCGGGATTGGGGACATTCTTGAGTTTCGCGTTA
>JAYEKE010000173.1:8510-9899 GCA_034660915.1 Pseudomonadota bacterium | reverse complement strand
CCAACCATGATAAGATGATACCGTTCAGCCGACTTCATGGCTTTTACTTCTTCAGCCATTGAGGCCGTATCAAAAGGAACGCAGGCTACTTCAACCTGATCTCCCCGTTTTTTATTGAAACCTATGGCTTTTTTAACCATACTGGTATAAACCAGCATATCCGCGTCGGAACGGGGAGCAAATTCCGGTTTTTGATCTTTGCCGGCTTCCTCGTATATCCCATCCACCAGGACGGCAACACTGATGTTTTTCACCGTGCCCACCGGCAGTAATGTATGGCTGACCGTTTTACTAACCTCATAATTCCTGGTCTGATCATCTTTTTTACTGGCACTTGCCCCAGCTCCCGCCGGAGCTTGAGCTGCCGCCCCAGGCACATTTGACGCAACTCCAGGTGCACCCTGACCGGCTGCAGCCGGTTCCTGATTGGCCACTGAAAGAAGATGTTCGCTGCGAACCGCGGTTAGATCCGGATCGAACAGCTCTTCAGTCTTTTCCACCTGGCTGAAATCCATCGGGGCTGAAACCCTGACCACCACTTTCTGCAACCCCACAACCCGCTCCATCATCGTCCGTAATCTTTTTTCCAGATTGCTTTCATATTCCCGCTTGATACTTATCTGCCTGGCGGTCATGGTTTTATCATCAGCAGACTGCAGGATTTCCTGGGACAGTACCATACCCCGGGTATCCAATACGGTTACCTGTACCGGCTGCAAACCTTCAACGCTGCCGGCAACCAGCTTCATCACCCCCTCTACCTGTTTCTTATTCAGCCGGTTTCCCGGTTTCATTTTTAAAATAACCGAGGCCGTCGCCTCTTTCTGCTCTTCAATAAATAACGATTTTTTCGGGATAACTAAATGCACCCTGGCCGATTTCACCTGGCGAATTTCCCTGATGGTTCTGGCCAGTTCACCCTGTAGAGCCCGCTGGTAATTGATATTCTGAACAAATTCGGTAATCCCGAGATTACTTTTATCAAAAATTTCAAAACCAACCCCACCACGCGGCAGATTACTTCCCACCAGTTTCAGCCTGGTTTCATAGACGTCTTTACGGGCAACCTTGATTACCCGACCCTGATCAACAAGTCGATATTCGATTCGCTCTTTTTTAAGAAACTGAACAACTTCGGCAGCGGCATCGGGATCCAGATTGTAGTACAACGGTTTAAAGGAAGTACTAATGGTAACGGCTACGGCCACAGCCAGACCAACTAGAAGCACCACCACCCCTCCAACCAGAGCAATTCTCATCGGAGCTGTCTGGCCTTTCAGCCGATTCAGTATTTGCTTCATCCAGTCAAACATGACAGTGCTCTCCCCGGTCAAAACTATTAATTATTCTGTTGGGCGCGCTAAAGCAATGTCCCCGATTGTCCGCCGC
>JAYEKE010000173.1:0-8410 GCA_034660915.1 Pseudomonadota bacterium | reverse complement strand
CCTACAACTGCATCCTCATAATCTCTTCATACGCCTTGACAGCTTTATTCCGCACCTGCAGCAACAGCTGGAAGGACATGTCTGCTTCTTCAAGCGCCACAATGGCATCAATCATATCCGCCGAGCGGCCACTCTGGACTGCGGTTACCTGTTCATCTGCCTTTTGCTGCAGCCCATTTATTTTTTCCAGTGAACTACGGAAAATCTGGCCAAAACCACCTTGCCCGGAATCTGATTCCTCTGAACGAGTAACAGGATTGGCAGCCTGGCCGGCAAGTTGCCGCATAGTCAGTAAATGAGTCTGCATCGCTTCATTTTTCATGGCTTAATTACTACACTTTCAGAATTTCGATGGTTTTGTTAACCATATCTTTGGTGGTTTTCATCATTGTCAGATTAGCTTCATAACTCCTGGTTGCTGACAGCATATTTACCATCTCTTCAATGGCATTGACATTGGGATAGGCGACATAACCCTGAGGATCAGCGTCCGGATGTTCCGGTTGATATTTCATGATCGGCGGCCGACTATCAGCAATGACTTTCACCATTTCCACCGACAAGGTCTTTTGCTGACCAGATTCCATCAATGATTCATTCCGGCTGTCAACCATTGGTTTCGCCTGAAAAACAACATCTTTCCGCTGATAGGGTCCCCCTTCAGGAGTTCTGGTCGTCTGCAGATTAGCCAGATTACTGGCAATAACATTCAAACGATGACGCTGAGCCGACATGCCGGCGGCACTGATTCGTAAACTAGTTTGAAAACCCACTATTTACCCCCCTCGACAATGGCATTTTTCAAAATATTCAGTTTTTTATGCAACATCTGGACGGCAGCATTATAATTCAGGCTATTTTCCGCCAAGGCTGCCATTTCATGATCTAGATCAACGGTATTCCGGTCAAAACCAGCAAGTGAACTTTCCTGCGCTTGAATCGATGATTCAATTTCGGTTATAGTCCGTGATACCGGCAAATGCACCTTATGAGTTTTCACCAAAGGCAGACGGTCAGACTCAACAAGTGCATCCTGCAGTTGATCCATAAAGGTAACTTGCCGGGCTTTATATCCGGGAGTATCGATATTGGCAATATTGCTTGAAATAACTTCCGCTTTACGGGCCCGTAAAGCCATGACTTTAGCCAGCAGGTTGGTGGTATTGTCAAACAATCGGTTTACTGTCATTTGGTTGACACCTCTCGCCGGCAATAAAGTTTATCCAACCGGCACAACATGTTGAAAAAACATGATTTATTGAAATCATACTATCTTTAAGGTGGCTATTTTTTACCTAGGGATGAACAACAAGCAAATCATATGCCAGCAACTCAAGAGATCTCAAGCACAGCACAAGAGGGGATGTCACAGGTGGGGGGACGTCCCCACATAAGGACAGTTATAACAAGGAAGTCATCTGGAAAATCAGGATGGCTTGCTGACAGCATTCTGATTATTTGATTCGGGAGTCTGGTCATATTTCTCCCGGTATTCACGCAATTTATTCCGCAAAGTCCTGATGCTGATCCCCAGGACCCGGGCGGCATGGGTACGATTATTATCAACCTCTTTCAAGGTTTTAAAAATCATGAACCGCTCCAGGGAGTCCAGACTGGTTCCCACCGGTAGGGGCAGGGATGCTCCAGAAATCAGGTCAGCTGTATCCCCCACGACAGCAGCTGCATCACCACGATTGGCAACTGCAAGCAATTCATCCTCATCCAGAAAAAGATCGCCCGGCTCCAACAGCGATCCTTCCGCCAGAACTACACCGCGTTCAATCATATTTTCCAGTTCCCGAACATTCCCCGGAAAGGAATGGCGAAATAATGCCTGGCGGGTGGCAGCTGAAATCCCCCTGATTTTCCGGTTGTTTTTCCGTCGGTAACGATCAATAAAACGTTCAACCAGAAGATCAATATCCATCAATCGTTCCCTTAATGGTTTAATGGTCAAAGGGATCACATTAAGCCGGTAAAAAAGGTCCTGGCGAAAATTCCCGGCCTCAACTTCATTTTTCAGTATTCGATTCGTGGTGGCAATAATGCGAACATCAATGGAAACCGGATGTCGTCCACCAACCCGGTCAACCTCGCCTTCCTGGATAACCCGCAGCAATTTACTCTGTAATCCCAGATCAATTTCAGATATTTCATCAAGCAGGATGGTACCGCCATGAGCCAGCTCAAATTTACCGATTTTTCTCACTATCGCCCCGGTAAAAGCGCCTTTTTCATGACCAAAAAGCTCACTTTCCAACAGGTTTGGCGGCAGAGCGGCACAATTAATGGCAACAAAAGGCTTTGCCGATCGGTGACTTTGCCGATGAACAAAACGGGCGAGGACCTCCTTCCCGGTACCACTCTCACCCTGAATAAGTACCGTTGCATCACTGACCGCAGCTTTCCCGGCCAGTTGCAGCAATCGTTCCATGGATGGATCACAATATATTAGATCCTGCGGATGATGCTTCAGGGTTGATTGCAGGGCTGGAACCTGTCGCTCCGACAGCACTCTTTTAATCAATGCCAGGAGAGCATCAATGGTCATATTTGCCTTCAGCAGATAATCAATGGTTCCCAGGCGAATAGCACCAATTGCCCCTTCTACCGAGGGAGAAGCCACCACCGGCAAAAGTTTAATCTCGGGAAGCTGCTGATGCAAAACTGAAATAACATTTTCCCCGTTTACATCCTGGAGATCAAGCTCACCGACAATCAGAGAAACCGGCAGCATATTTCTGAGAGTTTCCAGGTAGTCTGCCGGCAAAGGCTGACATAATACCCGAATGCCGGAATTTTCCAGGCCGATAATCAACGGCTTCCAGAAATCGGCATCAACATCCCAGATTACTACTGTAAATTGCGATTCCCCTTTTTCCATTGATAATCCTTGAGATTAGAGATAGCCAGAGATGTCCAGTCACTGTTTTCATAATGAGATTTCAAGGTATTGATTATTTTATCCAGTTCTTTATTCTGCCCCAGACGGGCATAGCAGAGGGACTGCCAGTACAATAATTCAGCTAAATTTTCATGGCGGTTCATCATCAGTGAGGCCTGGCGGAATCTTGACAGGGAAGCCTGATAATCCCCTTTGATGAACAATATTCTGGCAAGTGCGGAGGTCAGGGTAACCCGGTGTACCAGATCAATTATCTGCGGCTGGGCATTGGCCAGGGATACCGCCTCTCGATATGTTGCTATAGCAGCATCAATTTCGCCCTCATTACTATATGCCTCAGCCATCATGGTCATCAGGGAAACCCGTTCCGGGATTTGTCCGGCCGGCAAACGGGAACGGATATCAACCAACAGTTTCAACGCCGCCGGATTTTCACCTTCCCTGATCATGATTTCAGTCTTTAACAACATCATTTTTATCCACCAGGAATTTTCCAGGTCTTTCACTGCCAGTGGCTGTAATAATCCGGCCGCATCCTTCACCTCTCCCAGAAAAAGATGACAGCTGGCCATCCCCCAGGTAATGGCTAAAAATTCCTCTTGGGACGGTTTAAAACCCTGCAATGAACCATACAGCTTCAATGCCCCGGCATACAAACCCTGGTGACGCATAGCTTCAGCCAGCCAGAAAAAGGGATACATTCCCGTTGGCCGGGGCAAAAAATTATTGCCATACCGTTTTTGCAGGGCCACCATCGCCGCGTATTTTTTTTGTTGATAGTCTTCTCTCAGTTCATCATAAACCACTTTCCGCATCTCAGCAAGGGCCACTGAACGAATATCGTGATCTACCCGGGGTAAAATCAATTGATCAAAAAACTGCCGGGCACCGGCATAATCATGGCGTTTATACAGCAGGCGCCCCAGGCGCAACCGGGCTACATTACTCAAAGGATTATCCGGATAGTTGTCAGCAATCAAACGGTAAGCAAGCTGAGGATCCAGAAATTCGGCATAAGTTCTCAATTCAGGACGTTTGGCAAACCCGGGGTTTTCGACCCCCAGCCGAGCCATGGCTAAACGGGCAATAATCTCGCCGTCGGTTTCAGGATACTCTTTGATAACCGTAGCCAGGAAGGCAACCCCTTCAGCAAATTTCCCCTGGGTCAAAAGGGAATCTCCCACTTTTGCCAAAGCCATATTGGTAAACTCATTTTCAGGAAAAAGGTTGCGCATCATCAACAGATAGTCACGAGCCTGCTGATATTTTTTCAATGACAGGTAGCAGCTGCCCAAAAGATAGATGGTCCGGGGATCGTCCTGTAAATACTCCGGCGTCCTTTTCAACGCGGATTGATACCTGGACAGGGCCCTGGTAAAATCCCCCAGATGGTAAAGACAGTGGGCCTGATAAAATTCAGCTTCGATACTGAATCCCCGTTCCGGATACTCTGCCACCAATTGCTGATAGGCATGCAAAGCTTTCCGGTAACGTTTGAGGGCATAATTTATCCGGGCGGTTTCATACCAGGCAGCCGCGGCAAACCGGCTTTGTGGATACTGGTGAACCAACGCTTGATAGACCCCTTCCGCCTCATAATCAAAATCCATACTCTCGTATGCACGACCAACCTGCAACAAAGCCCAGGGGGCATCACTATCCCGGGAATACTTTCTCACCACCTGCAAATAGTTATCAATAAGATGATGTAAATTACGGCTGTTTCCACTGTTTTCCTGCCGTGCCAGGGCATCATTATAACGAAAAAGTGCTTTGGGAACCAGGGCGGAATCAGGAAACAGGGTTACCAGGCGGCTAAAGGTTTCCATAGCTTTTTCTAATTCACCTTTAAGATAATGCTGCAATCCCTGATCATACAGCTCACGACCTGGATCAACTTCAATGTCAGCAGCGGAAGTGGAAACTGATTTTTCCCCTGGAAGCCCGGGTTCCAGCTTCTCTGCAATCGGCTTATCCGTTAACACTTCATTTTCTGCCGGTGATGAAGATTCGGATTTTGCGGCAACCGACTTCTCCGGCACTGGGACTTCAGACTCAGGCGATTTTTTTGCTGCAGGTGGAACCATGCCGGTTTTTTCAGGCTCCTTCGACTCTACACCGGCCGTTTCCTTTTTGGCTTCCGACACGGGTTCATCCACATCCAGCGGCTTTTCTTCAACCTTTTCCACTTTGACTGCAGACTTATCAACCTCATCCAGCGGCTTTTTCTCGATATTTTCCACCACTTCCGGCTCAGGCGGTTCCCTGGGTTCACCCTGTTCATCAGAACTTTGTTGTTTATCGGCCGGCGCGGATTTTTCTTCGGCAGCCGGTGGACTGCCTTTAAGATCAATAACCAGCAGGGGAGGGGATTTGAATAGATGGGCCCGGTAATGATATTGGCTGGTGGTCAGCGAAAGCTGTACCTGGAGAAACTGTTCTTTCTGACTAATGCGAATCCCTTTAATTAAACGTTCATCAACCAATTGCCGGGGAGGAACCTGACCACGGCTGAAATCAAATAACTTAACAGAGAGAATGGCATCATCCGGCTGGTTATCAACCTCATAAAAGCCGGCACCGCTCAACTGCAAAACCACCCGGCTCTTTTCCTTAAAGCTGCCAATCTTGACCGACTCCAATATCTTTTTCGCGGCGGCACAACTGTCACCGGGGAAAAGTATCCCGCTGCAAATCAGGAGCAGAATCAGGACAACTTTACATCGAAACTTGCCACTTTGATGTAGATTAATCAGGATCAACTCCTCCATAGAGGAAAAAGGTTAAGGGAACCATTACTAGATGTTCGGGCTTGGCTCATGTAAATATTCGGGCACGTTTTCAACAAAGCAATAATACTCTCACGGAGACACAAAGTCACGGAGAACCCCAGTTATTTACCCTCTGTGGCTCAGTGTCTCTGTGAGAAATAAGAAAAATTTGCCAATCTATAGACAAAGTCGAGTATTAACTCATAGCGGTATTGGCCGCCTGGGTGGGGACAGTTTTTAAAACTGTCCCCCATTGGTAATTCGCGGCGGACGCCCGGGGACATTGCTTTAGCGCGCCACACAAGCCAGCTGTTCTTAGAGCAACTTAAGAAAGTTGAGTTTATCATTCTAAAGTATCCGCATTTATCCGGTTACGCTTAATTTTTTCAATCAATGTGGTCCGGTTCATTTTCAACAACCGCGCGGCCCGCTCCTTGACCCCCTGGGACTGTTGTAAAGCCTGGACGATCAACTCTTTCTCCAGCTTACTGACCTCTGTTTTCAGCGACAAACCTTCCACGGGAATAGTGGTCGACGGCAACCGGGAAGCTTTTTCCTGGTTTTCGACCATACTGTCCATCGAGATAATCTTCTCCGGCAGATCGGCAGGCAATATGGAACCGCCTGATTTCATCACCATGATCCGCTCAATGATATTTTCCAGTTCCCGGACATTCCCAGGCCATGGATAAGCCTGCAAAAGCAGCATGGCTTCCGGACTGATGTCAGTTACCGGCGAGCCTGAACGTCCTTCGTTCTGACAATGAATAAAATATTCCACCAGGCAGGGGATATCCTCCGGACGTTGACGGAGTGGCGGGAGCTGGACGGGAACCACATTAAGGCGAAAAAAAAGGTCCTCGCGAAAATCACCTTCCCGGACAGCCAATTCGAGATCCCGGTTCGTGGCACAAATAATTCGGATATCAATTTTTTTTGCTGCCTGACGCCATCCCAGCGGTTCAACCGTACGATCCTGAATCAAACGAAGTATTTTTACCTGCAGCAAGGCATCCATTTCACCGATTTCATCAAGGAACAGCCCTCCCCCCTCAGCCATCTCCACCCGACCCGGGCGGTCGTAAATCGCCCCGGTAAAAGCACCCTTGACATAACCAAACAATTCGGACTCAAGCAATTCACGGGGGATTGCGGCACAATTAACCGGTATAAAAGGATGTTTGGCTCGCGCACTCAGATTATGAATTGCCCGGGCGACCAGTTCCTTGCCGGTACCACTTTCTCCCTGGATTAAAACATTGCTGTTGCTGCGGGAGATTTTTTGGATCAGGCGAAAAACAGCTTTCATCCCGGGTGAAGCCCCTAACATCCCGTAGAACCCTGAAGCTTCCAACTGCTCATCCCCAGGCAATTGCTCGTCTTCAGCCTCTGCCACCAATTCGCTACAACACTGATCGAGAACCCGTTGGACATCAGGAGGAGACAGAGGACTGGTGATATAACTGCGGGCTCCATGCAAAACCCCCATTTTAATCCGTTCCATGTCTCCCTGAGCACAAATCATAATCAGGGAAACAGGCAAATCCCGCAGCAATGAAGGCCAGAAAAATTCTTTAGTAGGCGGCAGGCAATCAACGAATACTACCGTTCCCGCTGAAAACTTGCGTCGGGACAGCTGATCAGGCGCCAGAACGGCCAATTGCACCGACTCAGGCAAACAGGCCTGCAGAAGGCCTGGCAGATGATCATCAGTGGTAATAAGCAGATAAATGGGGGAAGAACCTGGCATAAGCACAATCCGTCAGGATGTGAACTCAACCGGGAAAAGAATTCGGTTCAGCAAGAAATGCTTCCAGTGATCCGGGATAGATTGCCAATATCCGATCAAGTTTAGTTATAGTGATAACTTCCAAAATTGGCGCCGGTAATCCAACCAGGGTAAAAGAACGACCCAGGTTTTGTGCCTGTTTATAGATGCTCACAAAACAACCCAGACCGGAGCTGTCGACAAAGTCCAGTCCACTCCCATCAATAACAAGGTCCTGCTGGTTTTGCTGCAGCACATCCTCCGCCGCCAGCAACACCACGCTCACCTGACCCGCATCAAGGACCCCTTCTAAAATCAGGGCGGCGAACTGGTCAAAGCTTTTTGAAATTATTTCCATACACGATGTCTCCATCCTCAGGTCAAATTATCACCTGAGTTAAGCAATTAGCAGTAGCTCTTAGCATTTAGCTGAGTACGATTAAGGTTTTACGTTAACAATACAGTAAACATTCGACTACGTTTTCAGAAAAGATAAAAATACTCTCACAGAGACACAAAGTCACGGAGAAACCCAGTCACTTGCCCTCTGTGACTCCGTGTCTCTGTGAGAAATAATAAAAATTTGTCAATCTATAGACAAAGTCGAATATTTACACAATACACAGTAGCCAACAGGGAACAGCAGGTATATAGTAAAACCACTGTAATCATTAAACTAATAGCTAACTGCTAAAAGCTAACCGCTCGATAAAGGTATTAATTTATCACCGGCACAAAACTTTGAAGCTTTAGTCAAAAATTGCAAATCAGAACAACAGCCCAATCTGATAAAAGAGTATATTCGCCCTTCGGTATTGAAGCTTTCAAGCAACCGGTACAGCGTTACATATTGCCCGTTCGGCACCAGACAGCATACCAGACCCTGGGAAGCATTAAGGGTAGTCAGGGTGGTCAAACCATCATATCCCTCCAGCAAAAAACGCAGCATGCCAATTTTGCGGGGAT
>JAYEKE010000172.1 GCA_034660915.1 Pseudomonadota bacterium | reverse complement strand
TTACGGGCCTGGAATTCTTTATCGGTATTCGATTCTGACGGCTGCGAACCATGGTAAGTGGTATCATCATCGGTATGGGTATAATAAACCTCTGTCAGGCTGACATCCCGGTACTGATGAATAGCGTCGGCAGCCATGGTCGAGGTTTTCTGCACTCGGTCCAGATCCAGGCCATCGGTTTCACTGCGATTATACAGATAGCGGAGGTGGATAGGCAGGGTACGGTTCTTCAGGGTCAGGGCAACGCCATGGTTATCGGTCTGCAGGTCATAATTGCGGGCAAAACGCCGGTCGACATCAGCCGACAGGGACTGGGTGAAAAAATCAATGGGAGTTTTCTTCCGATCCATGATGATCCCGTCCAGGCGATAGCTGGTTTCCGTGTTCACCCTGTTGCCGGAACCATCGACAGTTCCGTCATACCATTCTTCTTTCATGCCCAGATCAAGAGCCAGGTTTCCATGCACCCAGCGGGGGTTGTAGAAGGCATACTGCATATCAAAATGGTAGCTCTCTATAAACTGGTGTTCCTTCAGTGACAGCTTGCTGCCGGAACCATCCGATTCCCGGGCATCATATTCATAGGAAAAGTCCAGCCAGTTATGGAAATCCCTGATCATCAGTATCGCCCGGGGGAAAGCCAGACTGACATGGGCTGACAGAAAAAAAACCGCGAACACCAAAAAAGCTATTGACCGTCGCAGTTTCATCCACCACCCACCATATTATTTGAGAAAATAACGAGCCTGACCGAAATGGGGGTCATGACAGTCAACACAGGCCATCCCATGGGTCAATACCTGCTCATGCATGGAAACCGCCAGCCGTGCTTCCTGGTGGCATTTGCCGCAGATTTCATTACGATCCATTTCCAGCAGGAAGGTGTTTTCGGAAGAATGGGGCAGATGGCAGGCCGAACAGTCACCAACAGCTACCGGCCCATGGACATAAGGATCCCTGAGATGTGAACGAAAATCCTGGTGACAGAGGAAGCAAAGTTCCCGTGGCGGCCGCACCAGCCCGACCCTGGTGGTAAAGTCATGGCAGTCTTTACATCTTTTTTCCGCGTAAGGACGATGCTTAGAGACGTGAAGACGACCAGTCTGACCTGTACCGGCATCTACACCGGCCGCCTGAGCCAATTCCTGCTGGCGGCGCTGCTGATAATAGTCTTCCAGGATTTTTTCCGGAGGTATGGGGCTGGGAACCCCATCAAAAATCGTGGTCAGCACTTTATGCCGGGTCACCGGATCACAGGCGGAAAGCAGCAACAATCCCAGTGTAAGGACAGTAAACAGCCATATCCAACCTCGTTTCCCGATCTTCAATATTCTCCATCCATCATCATGAGATAGCAAACAGAAATCGCCAACCCAGCGGCTATTGTTTCAACTGCCCGAGACCATAGACCGAAATCTTGGCAGGACCGAATTGGCTGGTAACAAAGATCAGCTGTTCCACCTGGAAAGCCGGATCGATGTACTGGCGAAAAAGATCGATTCCGTTTGAAGTTACGGCAATCCCGGCAGGCAGGTTCAAGGAACCAAAGGGCAGACCAGGATCACCAAAAAACATCAACAGCCGCCCCTTTTTATTAAATATCTGGACATTCTGGTGGGCGGCATCCACCACAAAAATCTGGCCATGATCATCAACGGCAATCCCTTTGGGGCGGCCAAACTGACCAAAACCATCACCCAGCTTACCAAAATCTCCCAGCAGATGTCCATCCCGATCCAGGTTCACCACCTTGCCGCTGGTCATATTGCTGATAAAAATACTGCCCCTGGGACCGGTATCGATACTGATGGGCATGGACAGCAGATGCTCACCGGCGACGGTTTTGCCTATTTTACCATTAAGTTTACCGGTTTTTCGGTTAAGGATATTCACCTCATGGCTTTTAATATCAAGGACATAGAGGTAGTCTCCGTCAATGGCCACATCAACCGGCTTCATCTCCAGGGATTTGCCGAAAGAACGGAGGAAATTGCCGCTCGGACCATACACCAGAACCTCTTTACGCACTGAATCAGCAACATAAAGATTATCATCCTGATCAAGTTCAAGACCGATGGGTTTTTTCAGTTTGCCGAAGCTGTAATTTCCCTTGAGGAAATCAAAACTTTTTTTGGCCGGATCAATGATGATAACCCGCCCGGCAGTAGTATCACAGACATAGATCTTACCTCCATGCACGGTAATTCCATAGGGTTTGACAATCGGTTTGACTTTTTCAGCCTGGCTATCGCCAACGGCCACCAG
>JAYEKE010000171.1:4403-9929 GCA_034660915.1 Pseudomonadota bacterium | reverse complement strand
AGACTGGCTTCGGCAATTTTTCTAATGGGTGCGGCAGACGTATAATATTCGGTTACCAAACCAATCATAATACCGCACAAGCAACCAAAAAGTACCGCCCAGAAAGCCCCGATTGGCAATCCCAGTGATTTAGCTGCATAATAAGTAACAGCCAACATGGCCGCGGCACCGATGAAGGTACAATAACGCAAGGCATCAGCAGGACTATATTTTTCCAGGATTTTCATGGACACAATTCCCAGAATAGAGCTGACAATACCGATCATGACCACCAGCAGCGGAAATGCCATAAACTGGTAGCGAAGGCCGGAGAACAAAGGTCCGGAAGCAGTGGCAGCGATGGCAATAGTCGCAATAATCGAACCAACATAGGACTCGAAAATATCGGCACCCATACCAGCAATATCCCCAACATTGTCCCCAACATTATCGGCAATGGTTGCCGGGTTACGGGGATCATCCTCGGGAATCCCGGCTTCAACCTTACCAACCAGGTCAGCGCCGACATCGGCAGCCTTGGTATAAATTCCACCCCCAACCCTGGCAAACAGGGCAATGGAACTGGCACCCATGGCAAACCCATTAATATATTTAGCTGATTCAGGATCACCACCAAAGAGGTAGAAAAGAACACCTACACCAATAAGACCCAGGGCGGCAACACTCATACCCATAACCGCACCGCCGCTGAAAGCCACACTGAGAGCTTTTGCCTGGCCTGACTGATTTGCCGCGGCGGAAGTCCTGACATTAGCCTTGGTTGCCGCCATCATGCCAAAATAGCCGGCCAGCACCGAACAGATTGCCCCACCCAAAAAGGCAAATGCCGTCTGCCGATCAAGGAAGACAAAAAGCAAAATAAAAACCGCAATGACAAAAACAGCCAGAATTCTGTATTCACGTTTCAAAAAAGCCATCGCCCCTTCACTGATAGCATCGGCAAGTTCCCGCATTTTGGTCGTCCCTACCGACTGCTTCACAACGTACGCGTAGAGCACACCAGCCACCAGGAGACCTATAATTCCCAGAATTGGTGCATAAATCGTCAAATTCTCCATCCTCTTCCTCCTTAGCCAAATGAGTTAATTAAAATTAAAATATCACTTGAGGCAACCATTAAAAGCCACCTTTTTGCCTGTTGTTCCTCATTAAAGTATCTCAATTGCCACGACGATGAAAGAAATTCATCGTCCGTTCAGGACCCTCCTGGATTATCATCTGCACGGCTTTTGATGCTTCATCTAGTGCATGCTGCACAACATCCTGATTTTCAATCGCAAACGGGGTCAAAACATAGTCGACTACATCAAGCGTCCGTTTTTCAAGTCCAATTCCCAGGCGAATACGTAAAAAATCGCTTGTACCCAACGATTCAATTACTGAAAGAACACCCTTATGCCCGCCGGCGCCACCGCCTGATTTAATTTTCATTCTCCCCAGCGGAATATCCAAATCATCATGGATGACGATGACTTGCTGAGGATCTTCCAACTGAAAAAATTTCACCACAGCCGCCACAGCATGACCGCTCAAATTCATATAGGTGAGTGGTTTTGCCAGAACAAGCGATTGCGATAAAAACTCACCAACCCCAACTTCCGCCTCCAATGACGAATAGTAGCGAAAGGCAACATCCATCTCCCGAGACAGACTATCAAGTGCCAAAAAACCAAAATTATGCCTGGTTTCAGCGTATTCTTTCCCCGGGTTGCCCAAGCCAACAACCAGAAAATCCACCATCTTCCCGCGAGAACTTACGATGACTGTTCTTCAGTCTCAGCAACAGCTTCCGCAGCTTCCAGTTCCTCTTCACCCTCTTCGAGCTCTTCACCCTCAGGTTCAACTTCAACCTTGGGAACATAAACAGTAACAATGGTAAAATTAATCTCAGAAATAAATTCAATCCCTGCAAAATCAAGATCATTTACATGAATAGAATCACCTATATCCAGGGCTGAAACATCTATTTCGAACACTTCCGGAATTTCCCGGGGCAAGCACCGAATTTCCAACGAACGTCTTACCGGCTGCAACAGGCCACCTTTAGCAATACCCACCGCTTCACCCTCAAAGCTCAAAGGAACTTCAACCTCGATCGGAACACCGATACGGATACTGTAAAAATCAAGGTGGGAAACACACCCGGTAAGTGGATGATATTGAATATCTTTAACGATAGCCAGTTTTTCTTCATCCTTGTTATCAGTACCAAATGCGAGAGACACCAACGTACTCTGCCCATACTTATGAAAAAAATGATTCAAAATGTGTTCGTTAACCGCCAAAGGTGTAGACTCTACTTCATTTCCATATAATACCGCGGGAACCAGACCTTCCGCACGCATTTTTTTAACAGCACTTTTACCCAACGTGCTTCTGGGCTGGACTTCTAACTCAGCAATAGCCATGCGACTCTAAACCTCCATAAAATTATAACAGAAACCAATAAAAACCAGTTGCCTGAGACTGAATTAAGCGATTAGCTTTTAGCGCTCAGCTGTCAGCTCAATGATTACAAAATGTTTAATATTATACATGTCCACCCAATGGGTGTTGTTACTAATCAACGTAAAGTCCTGATTATTAAAGGCTAATTGCTAATCGCTAACTGCTAATCACTCAGCTTAGGTATAAGATTTTCGGATTTCACCCTCGCGATTAAGAAAACAGACAACTGACAGAATCCTCTATATATATCCTTTTAATGGCATCAGCAAACAAGCCAGACACTGATAGAACTTCAATCTTATCACATTGAGCAACATGCTCATGAGCGGGGATGCTATTTGTAACGACAACCTTTGTCAAACGCGATTGTGCTATTCTATCGATGGCCGGCCCCGACAAAACCCCGTGCGAAGCAAAACCATACACTTTGAGGGCACCTTCTTCCATCAGAACATTAGCCGCCTTGGTGAGCGTTCCGGCAGTATCGATCATATCATCAACAATAACGGCCACTTTACCTTTGATATCACCAATGACATTCATCTCTTCCAGGACATTTGGACCACTGCGCCGTTTATCAATAATCACCAGAGATGATCCTATTCTTTTTGCATATGCCCGGGCCCGCTCAACGCCTCCGGCATCCGGGGAGACAACGGCAATCTCACCCTCAATATTTTCTTTAACGTATTGGACCAAAACCGGCAAGGCATACAAGTGATCAACAGGAATATCAAAAAAACCCTGAATCTGGCCCGCATGAAGATCCATGGCTATCACCCGATCAGTGCCGGCTACGGTAAGCAGATCAGCCACCAGCTTCGCACTGATTGGTGCCCGGGGAGCAACTTTACGATCCTGGCGGGCATAACCATAATAGGGAATCACGGCATTAATCTCAGATGCTGAAGCGCGTTTCAAGGCATCTATGATAATCAGCAACTCCATCAGATTTGTATTAACCGGATCACAGGTAGACTGAATCACAAAGGCACGCATCCCCCTCATGCTCTCATGGATTTCCACCATGATTTCGCCATCACTGAATCGCTTCACCACACTTTTGCTCAGGGGCACACCCAAGTGACGGCAAACGGAATCAGCAAATCGGATATTGGAGCTGCCCGTAACTATTTTCAGTCTTTCCATAAAAATCTTTTAACGCTCCAAAAGGCTTCGCCTACTTGTGGCAATAATTTACACCTTTGCTTCGCTTACGCCCTGAGCGACAGCGAGGAAGTGCCCTTGGGGTGCTTCGCACGGGGACAGAATTAAATTCTGTCCCCATTCGAGACAATATTCGAGACAATTTGATTCCTTTAATTTATCTGGCTGGGGTGGGAGGATTCGAACCTCCGAATGCAGGCTCCAAAGGCCTGTGTCTTACCGCTTGACGACACCCCAACAATTATTACCAAACAATAAAAGCAATTTCACGGCGCCGACCTGACAGGATTAGACCGGAAAGCCAGCTGCCTGCAACCCAAGAAAAAACGGGCATTGCATGCGCCAGCCCGACAATTGGACCCTCCCCATAAATAAAGATCATTCCCGGGGGAAAACCGTATATACGGCATTTTTAAAGTAGGTTATGAACCAGGGAAACGAGCCAACCGGAGTCGCCCCATCTGGCACAGGCCTCCATATAAGCCTCCACGGTTGGTTCATAGGCAGAAAAAACAGCGTAAACCGCCGAACCACTGCCACTCATCAGCGCTCCACGGACCTCCCGTCGCCCCATAAGCCACTGCTTAATCTCGTCCAGTTGGTGAAACTCAGCAAAAATAACTTCTTCAAAATCATTAAAGAGACTATATTTTCCACTTCCACAAACCGGCTGTAAAAATTGCCGCATGTTAATATTATATTTATTGTTTGTCAACTCATAATTTAATTTTTTGTAGGCCCAGGAGGTATTAATTGCAAAGGATGGTTTAATCAAAACATACCACCGGCGATGAGGATGGGACAGGGGGGATAACTGCTCACCTATCCCTTCAACCAGGCAAAGTTCAGGCTGCAAAAAAAAAGGGACGTCGGCCCCCAGATCAATGGCCAGTGCCTGTAGCTCACTTAAACTCAATTCCAGCGATAGAAAAACATTCAAAAGCAACAGTGCCGCCGCCGCATCACTGCTGCCGCCACCCAACCCGGCACCCACCGGGATTTGTTTATCAAGAAAAAATGAAAAGTCAGCAGCCGTATCAATTCCTCTGGCCGCGGCCATCGCCAACATTTTTTGCGCCGCTTTAATCACCAGGTTATCCCCGGTTTTCAAGCAGGGTAGATTCGGACACTGCAGAGTGACGACAGGTGATTGTGCCGGTGAAACTCTCAAACTCAGGACATCGAACAAACTGACCGGTTCCATGACCATTTCCAGCAGATGATAACCATCCTCCCGGCGGCCAACCACTTTCAACCCCAGATTCACCTTGGCTGGACAGGGAATTTTGAAAGTCCCGGATAAATCACGAATGCGTTTAGCCGTCATCAATCAATACTTCTCTTTATCGAAACAGTTTTCTTCTGTTTGCCGCCCACTTTCGGAACCATAAGTGTAAGTATACCATCAGTTAAAGTAGCCTGCACATGATCAGTATCCACCTTGCCTGGAAATTGAAACTGTCGATCAAATGCGCCTGAAGGCCTTTCCAGTCTGAATATTTTTTCCTGCTCAACATTGACGAGAAAAGACCTCTTCCCTTTTAAACGAATAGCATCCGGCAGCAGAAGAACTTCCAGCTCCTCCTGTTTCACCCCCGGCACTTCAATCTCAAGAACATAGTCAAGTCCATTGTCGTACATATCTACCGGCGGAAACCACTGTCCTTGATTGTCCTCCCCTTCACTGTCTATTCGTTCCAGAGAAGTCCGAAACAATTTATCCATTTGCTCTTTCATGGAGTACAAATCATCAAAAGTCTCACCAAATCGTTTACTCATCTTAACCTTCTACCTTTCCTAATCTAGATGCTTTCATAAAAAATCGACAAACCGATGGCACAGTAAAAGCTTAATATTCGAGGCAGGCAAAAACGGTATACGGTGTACGGTGTACGGTGTATGGTGTATGGT
>JAYEKE010000171.1:3098-4303 GCA_034660915.1 Pseudomonadota bacterium | reverse complement strand
GGTTGTTTTGACCAACTTATTTTTACGATTTAAGGTTCAGGTGGTACACGGAAAAAAGCAAGAAAAAAGCGATTATTCGGCGATGTATGTCTGCTTTTCCGTATACCTTGCACCGCACACCGTAGACCTCGCACCTCTTCTTTACCGTACGCTGCAATGACGAAGGTTACAGCATAACAAAAAAATGGAGTTTTCACGAAGCCATCAGTTATAAAGCCAGCAACAAACCTGGTGCCCAACTTCCGGCTCAACACTATCAGGACACTGGCAATGACATATATCAATGGCTTGCCGGCAGCGATTAGCAAACCGGCAGCCCGGTGGAGCATTGAGCATATCAGGGACCATTCCCGGGATGGCATCCAGCCTGGAAGCATCCTGATCAAGCCTAGGGATGGAATGTAATAAACCCTGGGTATATGGATGCAATGGCTGTCTGAAGATATCATTGACAGTTGCCGACTCCACCACCATTCCCGCATACATGATCACCACCTGTTCAGCAACTTCAGCCACTACCCCCAGATCATGGGTTATCATAATCATCGACATTCCCAGATCTTCGCGAAGCTCCTGCATCAAATCCAGAACCTGGGCCTGGATGGTAACATCCAGCGCCGTGGTCGGTTCGTCGGCAAGTAGAAGTTTTGGCTTGCAGATCAACGCCATAGCAATCATAACCCGTTGCCGCAAACCACCACTGAGCTGATGCGGATAATCATTAATCCTTTTTTCCGGCTCAGGAATTCCTACCCGGTCCAACATCGCCACCGTCATTTCCCTGGCCTGGCGACGCGATATTTTCATATGTGTCAATACTGTTTCAGCTACCTGGTTGCCAATGGTAAAAACCGGGTTCAGGGAAGTCATGGGCTCCTGAAATATCATGCCCATTTCTTTACCCCTTATCTTCCGGTACTCCTCGACAGTCAGTTGCTGCAAGTCACGTCCATCAAAATTCAGGGTTTTAGCCTCGACACTGCCGGGCGGTGAACTGATAAGTCCCATCAATGATAAGGCAGTAACACTTTTGCCGCACCCTGATTCTCCGACAATACCCAGGTTAGCACCCCTGGCAACGGTAAAACCGACACCATCTACCGCGGTTATTAAACCCTGCATGGTTTGAAAACTTACTTTAAGGTCATCCACTTTCAAGAGGATATTTTGCATTCATCATTACCATCATGAAAGATAAAAAAACT
>JAYEKE010000171.1:0-2998 GCA_034660915.1 Pseudomonadota bacterium | reverse complement strand
GCCTTCACCACTGACAAAGATACCGTCCCTTGACCAGGACCTGGAGGCAATAATTTAAGCACTGACTCCCCCAATAGAAAAACTCCTGATGCCGGCCAGCAGGGCATTTCCTCCGCCTCGAAATGGACCAATGATCCCGGCAAACGATCCATGACAAGGCGAGCTTGTCCTTTTGCATCATCCTGACATTCCAAAAAGTAAGCATTGCCTTCCTTCGTTAGCCTTATTTCCATTCCCAGCCGCAATTCAACTGGGATGGAAATGGTTACCGAAACAGCGAAATCAGGGTTCAGATAATGGCCACTCCGACCTCCACATTTTTCCAGCAGGGTGATGGAATCTATAGACATCCGTTTATCAACCGCTTTGCACATATCATAAACGGTCAATGCCGCCACCGATACCGCCGTCAAAGCCTCCATTTCAACCCCGGTTTTCCCCCTAACCCTCGCCTCGGCAATGATAATAATTCTTTTTTCATCCACCAACGGTAGCAATTCAACCCCCACATGGCTCACGGGAAGCGGATGACAGAGAGGAATCAAAGTAGCCGTTTGTTTAGCGGCCATAATCCCGGCAATTCTGGCTGCAGCCAGCACATCACCTTTGATGAAGGCACCGGAGGTTACCTTTTCTATGGTATGTTTTGCCATATGCACCTGCCCCCACGCCCGGGCAAGCCGACTGGTTTCATCTTTAGCTCCAACATCAACCATCTGTACATAACCACGTTCATCCAAATGGCTCAAAGACATATCCATTTTCTCCTCCATCACCCTCCGATTGAGGACATCACCCGCACACACTTTTTCACCGTATTACAGCTAATTCCATGAGATTCGGGCTTTTCAGCCAGAGCCTCAAAAAATAACGCACGGATGGCATCCGCATCGGCACCATGACGCAAACGATTCTTTAAATCAAACTCAATATCAGCCAACAGGCAGGGACGCAAACGACCATCAGCGGTTATTCTTACCCGGTTGCAACGGTCACAGAAATGATTGGACAAGGCACTGATAAAACCAATCCGACCCTGGCCGCCTTTCAGGAAAAAAACTTTGGCCGGCCCAGCAAAATCATCCCTAGGAACCGGCGATAAGGGTCCATAAACTTCTTCTATCTGCCGGCGAATCTCATGCACCGGTATAAATTGGTCGGCCTGCCAGTCGGTATCCGAACCAATCGGCATATACTCAATAAATCTGACATGAACCGGGAGTCTTTCCGCCAGAGCGGCAAAGTCAATAATTTCATCATCGTTAAAACCATGCATGGCAACCACATTAATTTTCACCGGAGAAAATCCCAGTGACAACGCGGCTTCAATTCCGTTCATAACCTGGGGAAAATAATTCCTGCGGGTAATGTAGGAAAATTTATCCGGCTTCAAGGTATCCAGACTGATATTTATCCGGGAAAGACCGGCATCACGGAGCAACCTTCCCTTCTCTGTCAACAACACCCCATTAGTAGTCAGGCTGATGTCGCGAATTCCATTAATATCATTAATCCAACCAATCAGCTGATTCAGATCCTTTCGAACCAATGGTTCACCGCCGGTTAGCCTCACCTTATCAATCCCAACCGGCACCAAGGCTCTGATAACCGTCAGGATTTCCTCATAACGCAGAACATCCTGGTGATTCAAAAGGGGAAACTGTTCTTCGGGGGTACAGTAACGACACCGAAGATTGCACCGATCAGTTACAGAAATGCGTAAGTAGCTGATTTTTCTACCAATACTGTCATTAAGAACATTCATAGACAACCAGAAGAACAGCAAATACTGTTGATAGTTTCAATCGTTAAGGCTCATTTAACATCTAACATCGATATCACCTACGGTCAACAGCTTTTGGAAGCAGAATTGTCGACCAGGAAACCATTGATAAAAAACCACATATAAAGTCTGAAAGCATCCTGTACTTGACAATTATCTCAGAAAATTACTTGATTTTAAGGTCATCGTATGATAGTTTGGATCGACTTGTGGAAAAATTTCTTTTATTGAACAAACAGATGCAAATGAAAAATATGTTTAAAATATTTTGGCACTATTATTATTTTGGCAATCCCCATCCATACCCGAAGGTATAGAAATACCAGCTGGTAGTGGATGGGGAGCACCCGTTCACTGCCTTGATCGTGCAATAATGTAGGCCGTGAACAATTTGTTCCCGGCCTTTATTATTTGTACAACCCTAAACGGTCCAAGCGCACGAGGAGAACACTATGATTCTGGTATTAAAACCCCAAGCGACAGATGAAGACATCAATGCTGTTGCCCAAAAGATCGAAGATCTGGGATTTAAACCTCATATCAGTCGAGGTAAATATAAAACTATTATCGGGGTCATTGGTAAAAACGGGGTTTCCTTACCCGGCAATGCCTCCAGTGAGCTGGCAAATCATCTCCAGGTCGATATGGTCATTCCCATCATGGAACCTTACAAACTGGCCAGCCGGGAAGTTTCAGTTGATAACACGGTTATTCAACTGGGGGATGTCAAGATTGGTGAAGGGCATTTTACGGTCATGGCAGGGCCTTGCGCGGTTGAATCCCGTGAGCAACTATTGGAAACGGCCAAAGGGGTTAAACAACATGGTGCCAGTATTTTACGGGGTGGGGCCTTTAAACCGCGAACATCACCTTATGATTTCAGTGGCCTCGAGGTAGAAGGACTGCGACTTTTGCGGGAAGCCAGCCAAGTCACTGGACTACCCATAGTAACAGAATTACTTCGTGAACGTGACATGGACCAGATTGAAAAATATGCCGATATCATTCAAATTGGAGCCCGCAATATTCAAAATTTTTCCCTCCTGCGTTTAGTGGGAAAAAGCAGCAAACCAATTCTGTTAAAACGCGGGATGTCCACTACGATCAAAGAATTACTGATGTCGGCGGAATATATCCTTGCCGAGGGAAATCCTCAGGTTATTCTTTGTGAACGGGGAATCAGAACGTTTGAAACCGCAACCAGGAGCACCCTTG
>JAYEKE010000170.1 GCA_034660915.1 Pseudomonadota bacterium | reverse complement strand
GGCCGTATCCAGATCAAGGCGCCAGTCAACCCCGATAATGTCACCACCGGCATCACGGACCATGTCCAACAATGTTGACGCCTGGTTGGCAAAGTGAATCATGGGGACCTTAAAGGTGGAAAGGGTTTGAAAAATTTTCCGACTGTAGGGATAGACGTATTCATAGTAATCAGCCCGGTTGAGGTAGCCAACCCAACTGTCAAACAGCTGAATAACCTGGGCACCGGCTTCAATCTGGGCTGACAGGTAGGATATTACCACCTCAGTAATTTTGACCATCAGTTGATGGTATAGCTCCGGTTCGGCATACATCAGGGTTTTAACGTGCTGGTACTGGCGGGAACCACCACCTTCAACCAGGTAGCTTGCCAAAGTGAAAGGGGCACCGGAAAAACCAATCAATGGCACTTTGCCGTCCAGTTCAAGGCGCAGCATGCGGATAGCCTCCATAACAAAGGGCACCACTTCCCGTGCATCAATTATTGAAAGTTTATCGATATCTGCTGCCGTCCTGATCGGGTGATCCAGTACTGGTCCCCGGCCTTCGATAAATTCAAAACCGGCACCCATACCTTCGAGAGGCACCAGGATATCAGAAAATAAAATTGCGGCGTCAATGTCCATCCGACGCAGTGGCTGCAATGTCACTTCAACCGCTAATTCAGGCTGTTTGCACATTTCCCAGAAAGAATATTTTTTTCTTAAAGCCCGGTATTCAGGCAGATAGCGGCCAGCCTGACGCATCATCCACACCGGAGTACAATCCACGGTTTCCCGGCGACAAGCCCGTAAAAAACGACTGTTTTCCATAAGAATTCTCCTTTATTTAATCGTTGCTTTTCATAACATGGGAGCTGTTTATGATTCAAGCTAATTGTGGGCAATTGCAATGAGACAATGGCTGTGTTAGAAAGGTACTCAACTTTCTGACTTGTCCTAAAAACAGCTGCAATAAATCTCAGGGATGTTCCGGCATGGCTCTCGCTCATTCTCGCCGGCCGTCCATGGCCGGCTTCCGAGGCGTCCGCCGCGAATCACTTCGTGTGATTCGTTCGGCGGCCAATACCGCTATGAGCCAAGCCCGAACATCCGGCAATATATCCCTGGCAATGCAAGTCAGAAAGTTGAGAAGATATAAAATGTAAGATGTAAGGAAACTTTTATACCTTATACCGTACACCGTTATGCCACATCAATATACCATCCATTCAACTTTTCAACCCCAGGGAGACCAGCCAAAGGCCATTGACTGCCTTGCTGATGGGCTTGCAAGGGGAGTGCGGGAGCAGGTTCTTCTGGGGGTAACCGGTTCAGGTAAAACTTTTACCCTGGCCCAGGTTATTGCCCGAACCGGGAGAACAACCCTGGTTATGGCGCCCAACAAAACCCTGGCTGCCCAGCTTTATCAGGAGTTTAAGGATTTATTTCCGGAAAACAAGGTGGAATATTTCGTCAGTTACTATGATTATTATCAACCTGAAGCCTACATTCCTACCACTGATACCTATATTGAAAAAGATTCTTCCATCAATGAACAGATTGATAAGTTGCGTCATGCCGCCACCGTGGCCCTGCTGGAGCGGGAAGATGTCATCATTGTTGCCAGCGTCTCATGCATATACGGGTTGGGCTCTCCGGAAGCTTACCAGGGCATGCTTTTATATCTCGAAGTGGGTCGGGAAATACAGCGCGAAGAAATTCTACGTAAATTGATCGATATCCAATATCAGCGTAATGATATTGATTTTCACCGGGGCACTTTCCGGGTTCGGGGTGAAGTGATTGATATTTTTCCGGCTAACATGGAGGAAACGGCATTACGGCTGGAGTTTTTTGGCAACGAATTAGATCACCTGTCAATTTTTGATCCGTTAACGGGCAGAATTATTGAAAAACGGATAAAATTTACGGTTTATCCTGCCAGTCACTATGTAACTCCGGAAGAGAACCGAAGTAAGGCAATGAATGCTATCCGGCAGGAGTTACAGGAGCGCCTGCAGTTTCTCAAAGCAGAAAATCTGCTGCTTGAAGCCCAGCGTCTGGAACAAAGGACCATATTTGATCTTGAAATGCTTGAACAGATGGGTCATTGCCAGGGGATCGAAAATTATTCCCGTCACCTGACCGGGCGCCAACCCGGGGACCCACCTCCGACCCTGATGGACTACCTGCCTCAAAATCATTTACTGATTATCGATGAAAGCCATGTTACTATTCCTCAAATAAGAGGCATGTATCGTGGTGATCGTTCACGCAAGGAAACTCTGGTTAACTATGGATTTCG
>JAYEKE010000169.1 GCA_034660915.1 Pseudomonadota bacterium | reverse complement strand
TGTCACCGACGTTCTGAAACTGTACGAATTGTGGCGGTATGAAAATGCTGTATTTTCTTCAAAAAGAAGGTGTAAAGAACTCTTCTTAATTCTTCATATTCTTCAAGTTTAGCAATAGCAAGGGTCGTGTTCGGCTGAAGCATAAAACATTCCATAAAAAACGTCCAAAATAGCCACATTTTCAAACTGACGCTTTTCATACATTTTCACGCAGTCGCTAACACTCTGTATCCACTTCACGGGCAATCTGTAACATCTGATCAATAACAGGAACCATTTTCATCTCATCTGGATTGTCACCTTTCATCATACCAAGACCTTTTTGGATAGCCTCAGTGACCGGTAGACATTCTCGACTTGTGTTTTTGTTTCAGGTTTTAAAATGCCCATATACTGCAAACAGACGAAGTTCAGTATGATCGCTCCTAACAACATACCATACATAAAATAACGTTCCTTGCGTCGCGATGCTAAAAAAGCAACCATAACAGCTAAAAAAGCAATGCCCACTGCCAATAGCTCGCTAAGAAAAAAAACTGATAACCGCTAAAAATATCGATATACTGCTTAACAAGAGTACCACTCAAACATTCTCGGCTCATTTATGAAAACTTTGGTACTTTAGCTTTCAACCCTTTACCGGGCAGTATCTTCAAAGTTGACGTACCGTGAACAATAAGTTCATTATCCTCGTTAAAAACTTTTGCTTCGGCGTAACCCGGGTTGACGCTAACCATTATAAAACAACTGCGCCTTGTAAGTGTCGTTGATACTCTGTATTGTCATCAACTTCTACCAATTGCTCTCCGGTGAAACTATATTAGGAAAACAAAAACTACCAGTAACAGAATCCCCTCTGTGACAATGAAGGTGAGACACCTACCCCTTGAAAAATTAGTGTAGGGGAGTGGGAATATTATCTGGAGAAGATAACCACCTAAACAAAGAAAATCTATCCACCAAAAGGACAGACTTCATTGTTGCATGTAATTTTGCTTTCTTTGTAAAACCATGTGCGTTAGTCACCACTACAGCCTTAAATGGCCTCGGTAAATCTTGATAATGTTCTAGTGACTTCACTATTTCAAATACAGCATCTTCTGAACAATGACGGGTTCCTTGCGTATGTTTACACTGAATAATCAAATTGTTTTTTCCAGATCCTGTTGGTGCTAAAGCAATTCCATCTGCCCCAAAATCTCGTGTCACAGGTGTGGTTTTAACTTCATAGTCTATGTGGGCAAGTTCCGCCAAAATCATTCTTTCAAATGCAACGGGTTCCAATAAATCTATTTGATCCATATTAAAAGTTTTATGTTTGCTAGCTGAAAAACCCCTAATTGTATCATTAAAAAGGTCTGCCATATCTTGATCGGTTCCTGCTGGAGGAGCTAATACGTCACGACTTAATTGTCGTTTTTTTTCTAATAAATTATGCAAATTACTATCAAAGCTATGTTCCCCAAGTTCAGGGTGCAATGCCAATGGAAAATAAATTGTTACATTTTTGTCTTGACCTATGCGATATACTCTGTCTGTACATTGATCTTCAACTGCTGGGTTCCACCAACGAGAAAGATGTATTACATGGTTAGCTGCAGTTAAAGTCAAACCTACACCTCCTGCTTTAGGCGAAAGAATCATGACATCAAAATTGTCATTGGTAGAATCTTGAAACTTTTGCACTCGCTCGTGACGTTTTTGGCCACTAATACTGCCATTGATAACCATTGGTGGAGAATTGAGATGATATCGTTTCTGTAAATATGGAACAAGTAATTGTTGCATATCAAGACTCTCCAAAAAAATGAGAGCTTTTTCGTTATCCTTAAAAATCTTATCTAAAATATCAATAGTTGCCTTCAATCGAGCAGAATTATTTATATATTCATCGTCAATATCGGCATCTAAAGAAGTATAAGGATGAAGTGAAACTGAACGTAACGATTGCAATGTCTGGAGCATTTTCCCTGGTTCAGATAGGTTGTTACGGGCCTCACGCAGTATCACATGATAAGCCTGAGCTTGGATTTCAGGCATTTCGACTTCAATGATCTTAGTTGTCTTGAGTGGAAGACCATCCAAATGATCTTCTTTCATTCTTCGTAACATTATTACTGGATTCTCATCCATTAACGTTTTTTTCAGCTCAATACATTGACCTGCCTGTTTCTCCCTATTTTTTGATTCATATTTTTGGGAAAATTGTTTCAAAGTTCCCAGCCTTCCTGGATATACCGTGTCAAGTATACACCAAAGGTCCGCAAGACGATTTTCGATAGGTGTACCTGTCAAAGCGACAGAAAAGGACGCCGCTAAAGACTTCGCCATATCTGTCATTAAAGCAGCGGGGTTTTTTATCTTTTGCACTTCATCAAAAGCAACAACAGACCAAGATATTTTAATGAAAATTTTGATGTAATCCCGTAATGTCTCATATGTTGTCAATACAAGATCAAAATTTGATAATTCGTGTGCAGCTTGAGTTTCAGATACCCCCCGCAATGCCCTAAACCCCGCACCATAAGCTCTGTAAAGTAACCCCAATTCAGGAGGAAGAAGATGCTTATGGATCTCGTCTTCCCAGTTTTTCAGAAGACCAGTTGGGGCAACTATTAACATCGGATTCTTAATATTTAGGCTGACAACCATCAAGCCTTTCACCCATGCCATAAAAACTAGTGCTTGAAATGTTTTTCCAAGCCCCATGTCATCTGCCAACAAACAACCTGGTCGACCATGTACCCAGTTATCTTGTAACCAGATAACTCCTTTTTTCTGATGCTGTAACAAAATAGATTTTAAGTTATTAGGAACTGATCCAACCTCTCCATCTCTTTTTATTATAGATTTTTCGTATCCAAGTTTAGAAAGATGATCGATGATGATAGGGACTGTTTTCTCTGAAGGACTATCATTAGTTCCGCATTTTCCTTTATTTTTAGTTGAATCTGGTTTTTGTTCGGGAAGGTTTAGAGATAATGCTTTTAATGCGGCATCTGTTGCAGGGATTTTTTGCCCTTTGAATTGAACAAATTTCTGTTTTGCTTGTTTTGCTTCTTTTACCAAATCAATTAACTCTGGCAGATCCTTCACAGAAACCCGGACAATGCTATCATCAATTGGAATTCCTAATTCCTCATTACCAGCCAACCAATCTTGATCTGAAGGCAATAAAAATACCCCTGTTTTAGGTTGCCATATCCCTAGATATTTTATACGATCACTTAAAAACTCAGGGGACTCGAAAAAAAGATCTTCTAAAATATCCTCGGAGATTTCTGCACCCAACTGTTTCACAATAACTTGCCTTGGGTTGGCTAAAAATGCCCGTCTATCTTCTGCTGGTCGGAGTTTATATGAATGCGCTATTGATAAAACTTTCTGGAGAGTACGTGGGATGGCAATAAACCAGCCGTTTCCTATAGCATAATGATTACGTACAGATTTTGACTTCCAAAATTTTTTATTGAATGCTTGTTGATGTTCTGGAGGCAAAAGAGGACGAAAAGATGGTTTCTTCTCTTGAGGAATATCTTCGTTAGAAGTATCAATTGTTCCTTGCACCAGGATAGGGTTGAAATCCAAGGAGTTGCTTCCAGTGATTTCCAAAGTGAAGGCATCAGCTGGTGCGACCTTTATTGCTGACAAATAATTATCAACTATTACATTATCAGGTAATAGTTCTTTTATTTCTCCCCAAGCTAGGAATCTTGCATCCATATCCTCTTCTGGAAGCTCATTATAGGTATCCATCTTTTCCGCAAGACTAAAGATCGGATCAAGCAAAACTGTCTGAGAAGTGCCATCAGTAAGAAATGATCCAAAACGCGAAGGATTCAGTAACGGTTGCCCATTTATTCGAGCAAAATGAAAATGGAAGCGAAAATCTGGGTGGGCTAAATTGCCTTCTCCTCGGATATGTAAGCGAAACATACTTGGTTTTGGTAGGCCAAGCTGCTGAAGATGGTGTGCTTCAAAATTAGCTATGGTTTTATGTGGGACTTTAATGCAAAACGAATCTCGCAATTCGCTAGATTCACTGTCTAGAGAAAGCAATAAAGCCCCAACACTGCCTGTTTTATTTTCGGCCGTAATTATTTCGTGACGGCCCCATTCATTAACTGGAAGTAAATTGTCGCGTTCAGTACATGTGAAATGCACATTATGATTCGTTAGTTCCCAAAGTAATTTTGCCATTTAATATCCTAGTTCAGTTCGCTCAAAGGGACATCGATACCTGTCACTTTTCTTATATAATTCCGAACCCTTCCCTGCCAAAGAAGTTGGTTTGATTTTACATGTATGAAAGGAGGTGAATTTATATCGCTGTCTGAAAGCTCATTTCGTAATTCGTCACGCAGATATTCTTTTTTGTAAAAAAGAGGCTTATTGGGGACATTTTCCGACCAAATATGACACTTACCATTATGGCTCCACTCTGCTATTATAAGGTTGTCAATCCTCATTAGCAGCGCGGAATGAAGCGGGTTAACATTGCCTCCTTGCAGATGGCCATAGCTTCCTTTAAACTCTTTGAATGAATATTCAGCTAGTTGACGCGCTTTTTGCCCCAAAACAACCCAAGCATCACCTATGGCATTACGCCTTAAATAGGCTGTCCAGAATTGTTGCCGATCCCTCCACATTCTTTCAGCATCTGGATCATTACCCGCAACGTGTTTTAAGAGACGAAAAAAATCCTCTAGGGTAGATTTGACCAGCCACCGCTTCATGACTTGCTGCGCTACGCCAGAGACATCATGCCAATGACGTTTATCTATCCTAGGATCTCCTGCGTTTTTGATTAAAAAAGTAAAAATAGCTTGTTTAGCATTTTCTGGGTCATCTCCTTGAGAGAAAGGCTCTAATAAATTATTTATCAGCTGAGTTCTGTTTTCAGGAAAACGAAAGCAGCCCTTTCCAGTAACCACCCAATCGGTGAAAATCTTCAATTCGGCTAATCTCAGGTTTTGGTCTGTAATTTTTGAGCGAATATCTTGACTGAGCGTGTTGAAAACGTGTTTAACAAAACCTCGAACCGCCAAACGACCTTGCAGTCCAGCTTTACCTAAAGCACTTTCAATATTTACGTGTTGTTTTAAAATTCGATCTGTTAATTTTCGTGGCCCATCTTTATCTAAAAAATGAGATTGAAAAGTTAGATCCTTGATTTTGGTCAATCGATGAGTTGTTGCATTCTGCAATAAAACGGTTAGAGATTTATTTAAAGAATCAAACCAAGAGGCTTCAGGATTGTAGCGATAGAGGAACTCTGACAGCAGTGACTTAATTGATCGATAATTTGATGTTTGTGTCAGCCATTCTAGATAGTTACTCAGAAGAGGCTGGTGATCACCTAAAGCACCGGGGGCGGGACCAATATCCTCACGCAACAAAATGAATGGTGCTCTTTTTAAGGTACGTAAATTTAAATTATGAAGAGTTTTTTCTTTTTGCCAAGCATTTGAAACCTCTTTATAAATAAACTCTGAGTCGTATTTATTTGGCATCTGAGTAGTAAACCCCTCCCCGAAACGAGTACGTATTTTTTGAAGTGCTTTTTGGACTTCAAAAGTCGTAGGAAACCCTTGAAATTCAAAGAGGTGTGATGTATGTAACCATTGATTAATTGGCATTTGTTTATTTTGCAGAAAGTGGTTTTTCCATTATTTTTTTAATTTCTTCATTATCATGAGGTGTCATAATGAAGCGCAGATCAATTCGCCTGTCTTGTTGACAATCTTTTCCGTTATTACTTTCTGAAATTGGACGAGTATCACCATATCCGCTGACACTAAAAATACGCCGTCCTGACTCATTTGTTATGTTTTTTAATATCTCATTCTTATTTACCAAAATATTATAAGTTGCAATTGCCCTTGCTACCGACAACTCCCAATTACTTTTAAATTTTTGATTGTAGATCGGGATACTGTCTGTATGTCCTTCAATGAAGATAGTTTCTAATTTTCTATCTTCCTTCTTTGGATGTGGTGATAATATGCAATATTTTTCATGGCTGGTAGTATAGCAAGGAACAATTTCCTTCAATAGATCAGACAGACCTCCAATCACAATAACACCATTTTCTTCAGGCACAGCCTTACCAGACCTAAAAAACATTTGATCTGCTTTATCTCGAATATGGATAACCCCATTTTTTGCGTCTATAACAATTGCTAAATTTTTGTCCAGCTCTTTCTCCTCAATTTTTTCTTTTATCGTATGTAGAATCCTCGTCCTAGTTGCATCTCTGCTAGCTAGAGATTTATTAACTGATTTATAATGTATAACAAAATACACGAGTATGATAATAAAGATAAAAACTAGACCAGACATTAAGTCGCTAATTGACATAATGTAACTTGAGCTTCCATCCTGACTTAATATACGGCCTTTTTTAAAACTCATCAATTATTACCTGGCCTACCTTGAGAGACCCCTCTTAAGTTTTTCGAAAATCCATCAAGAACTTCAGCTAATTCTTCTACGGATTCTCTTGTCTCTCCTGCGGCACTACCAAGATCTTGCGTAATTTTTGCCATGTAACTATCCATATCAGTCATAAACTTATGAACTTGTTCGGCGTATGCTTGAACCCCTTCCTGCAATTTATGAAAAAACCCTTCTACACTTTGGTCAATTTTTTCAAATCTCTGCTGATAATCCTTCCACGTTTCCGTCAATGAATTTTGCATAGACCAGAGTTGTTCAACCCCAGCTTTAAGAATGCTAACAGCTTCAGCGTTTTGACTATTTGTTTTTTTAATATCCTCTGTAGCTTCTTCTAGGCCAATACCGACGTTTTCCAGTCTCCTTGAAACAGTTTCTAATTGATTAAAACTCTCCCGCAACAACTTTGTAACTCCCACAAAACTATTAGCAGTATCGTTCATTGCCTCTGATGTTAACCCAATATTTTCAACCGTCTGATCTAGTTTTTCCAGGGATTTACTCATAATCTCCACAGAGCGTTCAGTCTCCCCCTGCATCTTATCTTGTGCTTCTGACAGTTTTCTTTGTTGTTCAACCATCATTTCATTTAGCGACTTTATAGATGTGCCCAGTTCTTTCATTTCTTCGCCAGCAGCCCCCTGAAGAGTCGCTATAAATTCTTTTACAATTTCCTTGAGCATTTTATCGTTAGTATCGGCCCTATCCTTTCTCAGACCTTCAACTGCAACAATCAGATCTTGCAGTATAGGTATTAAATTCCCAGACATTTTTTCATCTAAAGCATTGGCAATATTGAACGCCAATTCAGTGTTGAACATTTTAAGTTCTTGGCTCTGGATTCTTAATTCTTCTAACGATTTTATGGCTAGTCCCTCAGAAGTCACCCTTTCTAATCTTGTATCTAATGCATTGTTCCATAAATGAATTAGATTTGAAACTCTGTTTAGATGATGTTTCTCAAACCATGAAAAGATGATAGAGGAGAGTATGCCTGCAATAGAAGTAGAAAAAGCTAATGCTGCACCATCTATTAACTTTTTAATGGAATCTTCATTTATCGTACCTCCGCTTGTAGACATATAAATGCCAGCTACTAATCCTATAAATGTACCTAAAATTCCTAATCCGGTGAGAATATTTGGCCAATTATTATAGAACCGAATATTAAGATAAGGGTTAATAAGGGTTTCTTCATTGAAATAATTTTCTGCTGGAAATGCATTACGAATAGATCTCTGAGGTTCGTCTGGGAAAATTAATGTTTCTGTAAATTCATCCCAACAAATACTGAAAATCTTTGATTTTTTAATCCACTCTTCCAACTCTTGATATATTTTTACAAAACCTAACTCGTCCTTAGCTTTATCAATTTTCTTAATGGCTTCTTTAAGTAAATTTTCAATGGGTGAAATCCTACGGGAAAAAACTATCGCACTAATCGAAGCCAAAACTATTATTCCACCACATGCCAGTAAAACCCCTTGAGGCATTAGAATTAAATTAAATATCCCCCTAATTACCTCTCCCGCAACAATGACTTCCTTCATTTCTCATCCCTTAAACATTATTGACGCAATTTTCGTGAAAAAAATAACCAGCCCACTTTTTCTGAAAAGCAGTTCCGCTATCTATCAAATCCTTAAATTTTCTCCCAGCCCTTTGCCAATTAGGCATTTATGGAAAAATCACACAGATGAAATTCCATGGCCCGTTGTCCGCTTTACTCTTTGGCTTTGGTGCGTATTTTCTATACACCCAGGCATAACCATTCTTGACAATTGCCAAATTCACATCCTGGCCATCACAATAGATATAGCCAACAGTCCTGCCGTAGCGATCTTTGGTAATTGGTTTTACTTCGACAATACGATTAGCAAGCAAACCGGCAGTAAATTTCTTTGCCTTTTGACCAAATGCCTGTTTTTTCTCCGGGGTGTCAATGCCGGCAAGTCTTATTTTTACTTGGATATGGGTTTCGGAACGTAGGACTTTGACAGTATCGCCATCGGTGATACCAACAACTTTACCCGGGAAGGCGGGGACGGAGATGGGGAGGAGGAAGAAGATGACAACTATGATGAAAAAGACTTGTTTAGTGGATAGGAGGATTTTCACTTGGGGGGATTCCCTTTAAATAATAGTGCCAGGCTTATTGAACAATGGATTGAGTTCGACCCGTGAAATCCATGCCAACCATCAGATTTATCTCAATGGGTCGACTCAATCCTTATTGGTTGGGCGATGTAGAATTGGATAGATCACCGAGTCTTTTCATTCATCAAACCTGATTCAAACTCCTTCAGAGTTATATTCCCAAAGCGACGCAGTTTTGCAAGTGCCACACCTAAAGCCTCAGGCGAATCATCTTGCAGCCAGGGCAGATGAGTGCGATACGATGGTGGTTGCTTCGGCAATAGATCGTTGTATGTTTTAAGTAGTTCTGGGAATTTGTTTTCAAGTGATAGTCCGACACGATATGCGTAATACTGAGCCAAACCCTCTTTAAGCTCAATACTGAGATTTTCGAAATCATACCCTGTCCAACGTGTCCCATCCCGATCATACCCTAGATATGTGTACGCATGCCCAAGTTCATGGGCTAGAACTTTTGCGGTCAGCCCTTCAATAGATAGATTTAGTGCGGTTGCGGATAATGCTATCACGCCCCAATACAGTTCAATATTTGTACGGTATGTCGATTGCTTATGTTTAATATGATATGAATGATTTCGAGGGGTATAGGAATCTATATCCGGCCGATACCAAAAGCACCCAAGAACATTGGGAGAAGCTCGAAGCACGTATTTCACAAGATCAAACTTTTCGGGATCTGAGTGCTGCTCCAACAGACGAGTAAAACCTTTTCCCGTGGTAAAAGCATTATCAGCGCTATCAGTCTCGATTCCTGCATTTTTCAAATCTGTCTCTAGTACTTGAAGAAGATCAAGCATATCAACTGTGCTTTGCTTAGCGCTTCGTATCTTAGTGAGCCAAACTTGTAGAACGGCTGCTAATTCGTACTCAGGAGGTATTGGATGATGAATGAACTCGGGAGGAAGTGGTTTCCCGACCTCACTGGTTGAAATAGAAACTTGACCGTCTGGCCGATGAACCGCATCTGAGGTTCCTCGCCCTGACCACTTTAGCTTAAAACCACTTTCTGCTTTTATGGCTTCTTTTATGGGTCTTTCCCATTTTTTCCGAGCTGCTTCTACTTGCTCAGGGGAATTTGATGGAACTAGTCGAATTAGATCTTCAACATACATTAGTGTGCTTCCAGTGATTTATAGTGCCCAACGTTGCAAATCAGCCGCGCCGCTTTTTGGCGTCGGCTGCATTTGTCTTGTTAGCTATGTATTCTTTCATCTTGTTTATGAGAGAAGGTATGCCCTTTAGCGAACATGCGAGGCTAAAAACCTCGCACTCCTCTTGAACTAAGTGCTTCGCGATATCTTTCTCTTGAATCGCCTTCTTGAAGGCAACCGTAACTTCCCCTGTAATTTCAAACGGGGGAGACGGAACATCCAAGTCCTTCCGTTGAATAGCGCACTTGGGGTATTCGTACCCATCATCAACCACGCCATTTTCAAATATTTCGTGGATATAAAACCAGTGAGGATTTGCCGTTTTGTGTGGCTTGTTTGAATTTGTGATACGCCAAACTAGCGCCCATTTGTTTTTTTCAACTTTATCAGTGCTAGCAAAATGAATGTCATCACTCATAAAGGATTCTATGACCTTCACATCATCAGAATACTCGCAGTCAACAGGCTGATACCAAAGTACGTAAAAATGGTCTTCCCCAAGAGGCTCGAAATCCGAGAAGGCAGGTATATTATTGTTCTGGTTGTTCCTGACTATTCGATTGGCTATCGCCGCCCCCCAGTTCTGCTCAAGCTTTTTTAGCCGCGACTTCTTCGACTCTGTTGTTGGGTATTGCTCTTGGGCTCGATTTTTCAGGTCATCGAAGGCTTTGTTAACTTTCTTAAGGCTTTCCGAGGCATTAATCTCTACACAAAGCTCGACTAGGCCTTCAGAGCCAAGCCCATTGCGCGTGAGATTGGCGCTTCCGATGACGGCCGAACTTTTGCCTATGTACGTCTTTGCATGCAACTCGTCGAGAAAGGCCACTTTCTCCCAGCCGATTTTTTTTACAAGATCGGAAATTGCCCAAGGATTGCTGCCGATGGTTGGTGAAACAATTATCGATTTCAAATGACTTGCATCGGGTATAAACTTCTGCCAATCAACGCCGATATAGGCAACTGCAATTCTCGACGCCTTACAGCCGATTACTGCCCGTCGAATCTCATCCTCTACGAGAACCTTCATAGCCCCTCCGTTATTGGTGGCTAAAGTGTCAATAACTGGAAAATTTCCTTTATATCACCCTATATCTGGCTATTTTTTCCAGATATTTTGATATTAGCAGCCTAATATGTGTTAAATGTCAATTACTTTGTCCGGTCGCGACAATTATCTTGTCCGGTTTTTTCCTTACGATATCCCCTCTCGATTATTCCTTGAATTTTTAGTATTGATACCGGGATCTAACCCCTTCCAGCACTGCCAAGAACATGTTTGTTCTTGTGGATTATCATCCGGGTCAATTCTTCCCTGGCTGGCCCCAAGTATTTCCGGGGATCGAACTCGGCCGGTTTCTCAGCGAAAACTTTACGAATTATAGCCGTTACCACCAGGCGCCCATCGGAATCAATATTGATTTTACAAACGGCTGATTTTGTCGCCTGTCGCAGCTGATCTTCCGGAATTCCCACCGCTGCCTCCAATTTGCCGCCATTTCCATTGATAATATTCACATATTCAGGCAAGACAGAGCTTGAACCATGCAGGACAATGGGAAATCCTGGTATCCGACGTTCAATCTCCTCAAGAATATCAAAGCGCAGGGGAGGGGGAATCAGAATGCCTTCCTCATTGCGGGTGCATTGTTCCGGTTTGAATTTATAGGCTCCATGGGAGGTGCCGATGGAAATTGCCAGAGAATCAACGCCGGTTTTTTCCACAAAGTCTTCGACCTGTGCCGGGTCCGTATAAATTGATTTTGCCGCTTCCACATCATCTTCAATCCCCGCCAGTACCCCCAGCTCTCCTTCAACGCTGACGCCATGCTGGTGGGCATAATCAACAACTTTGGCCGTCAATACCACATTGTCCTCATAAGAGTGGGAAGAACCGTCAATCATCACCGAGGAAAAACCACTTTCAATACATGAAACACATAATTCAAAGGTATCTCCATGATCAAGATGGAGGGAAATGGGGATTTTGTATCCAGATTCTTCAGCCATGCGAACGGCCCCTTCACCCATGTAACGCAACATCGTCTGGTTGGCATATTTACGGGCGCCACTTGATACCTGAATAATAACCGGTGAGCCTGATTGCCCACAGCCATTGATTATTGCCTGCAGCTGCTCCATGTTATTGAAATTGTATGCCGGGACGGCATATCCACCTGCCATTGCCTGTTGAAACATATCTGTAGTGTTGGAAAATCCAAGTTTCTCATAACTAACTGCCATATCTTACCCCTTTCTTTTCTGTTTATTCTATTTGCCTGTCATTCTATTCCAGTTTGAAATAAATAATAAACCAATTATCTACTTTATCATAGAAAATATTATTATATTTAACTGAAAAAGCAAGCACTTAGTGAAATATTTCTCTGAGCAGAGGACATGGATTTATATGTTTCCCTTCTATTTGCCTGATTATATTAGAGAAAATTATTTTCACCCGGGATCAGGAAAAAACTGCAATAATTACGACGCCGGCACACATGCAAGCCGCACCGATACTCCGCTGTCTTATTTTCTTTTCCCCAAAGAGCAGGTAGCCAAATCCAACACTGATAAGAACGCTGCTTCTTTTGATGGCAATAACGTAGGGAACCTGGACAAGGCTGATGGCATACATTTGAAATAACAATACCAGGGCTGCACATAGACCGATTGGCAGTAATATTTTCAATTGTTTGATGGTCATGATCTTTCCATTGTCTGGAGTAGTGAGCCAGACGAATGGAAACATGGCCACGGCAACAACGGATTCGATCGCGATAAGCCAGAAAACAGGGGAGGTACAAGTAATGCCGATTTTATCGATATTCGCGGTGATACTCCAGATAACGGCAACTGCCAGCATCATTCTCGGCCCGGGCTCCCTGAACAGTGCCCTGAAAGGAGCACCAACCCCCTCCTTAATGTCATTAATATTGAGCAGGTACGATCCTGCAACAATCATGACAATACCTATAATGGTGATTGGAGCAGGAAATTCTCCGGTCATCAATGGCGATGTCAACAACAGAAACAGGGGAGTGAAGGTGATCATCGGAATAGTTATTGACAAATCAGATGATCTGATCGCCTTTATATAGAGGATGGTAGCGGCCACATGAAGGAGCCCGCCGGCAACCAGGGCCAGCCAGAATTGCTTATTGACAGCAGGAATTTCAATGATCAGGAGAAAGGGGAGAAGAAAAGGAAGGGTGCCAACACTCCAAAACCAGGCGATCAGATAGGTGGTAGCTGAATCAAGTGCAGTTTTACTGAAAACATCTTTCAGGGATGCAAAAAAGGCTGTCAGCAAGGATAGAATGAGCCAGATTTTCATTTTGTTTGATTATAAAAAGGAAAAAAAGTAGAAATCCTTTGGCCGGGGTTGAAGCTATCTTCTGGGTTATGGTTTGACAAACCCGATTTTCACTGGTGCAGTAAAGCTTCTGCTTCTCGATAAGCCTTGTTCTTTTGGTCGAAATACCCTGAAATCAGATTTTTTGATGGTGAGATATGGGAATCTCGATTAGGAATACTCACAGGCAGCCAGGCGGAGGGAATGAAGGCGGCAATTGTCAGAAAAATGAATAAGATAAGAGATATATAAAGGATACCTGTTATTACTCTATGCAATTGACCGGATCTTGAGATTCTACCAGGTATAGCCGCTTTTTCTCCTTTTTGAGCAATAATGCCGCTTTCTAAAAAGGAGTTCAGGGTACGATAAACATCATATTTTCCCAGCAGACTTTTATCAATGATATCCTGAACCGTATTATTTTTAGTGACTAACTCCAGAATAGTTTGTTCTTCAACCGGCAACCTCTCTTTGAAATCTTCAGAAAAAAGATTGTCGTCGGTTTCGGAGGCAAAGGTTGAAACTGATTCATAAGTAGCATTAACAGAAGGAATATTCTGTTCAAAAACGGAAAGTTCATCCATTTGCCTTAAGATTTCAAACAGGACAAAATCAGATGGCTGGGGGGGGAGATAGGGTGTTACATGAACTATGGAAGTGGGTTGAAAAGTATAAGAACCTTTTTTCCATCTCAATAAACATGCCAGGGCTTCAAATATTCTCAGGAGATTAAGCCTGCCGACTTCCTCGGCATTCATGACTTCATGTTCTACCAGTATCTGTTCCAAAGATATATTTCGACGTACCTGTTCCTGACGTAAATTGTTGAGGCGGGATGCCACTAGGCGACCTGATTTTTTCAACATCTGTTCCAGGTCAAATTCCTGGTTTGGCATCCCGGGATTCATGCCAATAAATTGCCCATCTTTAAAAGACAAGGCAACCTGGCCGGCCGTACTTTTAACCGTCAGTATGCCGGTCTTCTGCTGCTGCGAAATCAGCTGCAAGACATCGGTAAGATCAAAACCACCGAGATATCCTTTTAATTCATTGATAGCATTCATGGATTGTGACTCGCTTTTTTAACTCTTTATCCGCAGAATAAGACGCTGTTGTTTGCGTTGGCGCCAGCTATAGTAATTTGCCAGGTAGAAAACTATCAGGAGCAGCAGGGGAAAGACCAGCGGTCCCCAGGCTGAACCGGGAGGAAACAAAGCTATATTCATCATTCCCTCGTGGAGCAGGGTAATGCTGCCTGCAATCGCAAATGATCCACAAAGCATCAATAAACCTCGGACGGTCTGTCCCAACGCCAGCTGATACGTCCCTGGAACCACAAAGCCGGCCAAGAAAAAAAATCCATCCATAAGCCAGCTGAAACTTCTGATTTTTTTTCCTTGTCTAATGGCAAAAGAATCATTGACAGTTTGGCGGCTGATATGCAGGCATGAAGGGCATGCATCAGATATGCGGCCAATGCCGTGGAAGTTGATGCCGCACAAGGGACAAAATCGTCTCGATGAATCCATCTTTATCCACAAAATACTCATAATAAATATGATGGTGACAATAAATGCAATATAAGAAGCTGTTCCACCCCAAGGTGAAAAGTATTGGCGGAAAAAATCACTTTTCAATTCGGAGGTCAGGGAATGTCTTGTCACATAATGATAGGTGTAAGACCAGGGTAATGGTTCATGAACAAGTACCGGCGCGTTCGCATCTTGGCTCTTTGCCAATTGACGATTAATGATTTCTGGCGCCAGCTTCCATGCCTGGATGAAAGAGGCCTCACTACGGGTTAAGGAAAATGATTCTTTGATATAGGCATGACTAAGGTTGTAATGATAAATCCCATTGTTTGGATCAACTTCTATGGCTTTCTTGTAGGTGGAAATAGCAAAATCAATCTGATCATCTATATAATAATAATTACCCATATTATTATAGACGGCGGCTGGGGGATGAGGATCTTGTCTGATAAGTTCTTCGATAAAATAAATGGCGGCGGCAATCTTTTTTTCTTTGCCTGCAATTACTGCCTGGGAAAAAAGCCGCAGTCTTTGTCCGGTTTCTAATGGTTGGGGCTGGATGATATTTTGCTGGTCACCGTCCTGGTAGCTGTCAAAATTGATGGACATCGCTGACTGAAAGAATGGAGTCCTGATACTATCAATAATCTTTATTCCATTGAGATACGCAAAAGGAGAGATGGTCAGTAGCAGAACAAGTACAAAGCTGCAGACCTTTTCTCTGAAAGAATAATAAGGAAAAAAACAAATAAACAGCAGCATCAGGCCAGGAAGCAACATGAAGGAATGACAGATCAAAGCATTGCCGGAGAAAAGCAGCGCAAATAAAATAATCTTGGCTGATTTACTATCCAATTTCCGCTCCCAACTTTCCCTCAAAGACCGAAAATATTTCAGGCTTAAAACAATATGAATGATGACAAATAACCACAGGGGTAAAAAAGCAAGGACAAAACAGATTCCGGCAAATAACTGCAGCCTTTCGAGATAATTGGAAAAAAGTATTTTAATCCCTGAGAAACAGGAATTTAGGGATGAAAACCATTGTTTTCGGGCAAAATACAGCTGGCTTTCAGCTTGATAGGGAAAAGAATAATCAGGGGACAAGTTTAAAGCTTTATCAACCAGGGTCTTGGCACCGGTATCATCATGCCGTTCATGAGCCTGCTGGGCTAAAACCAATAATGCCAATGAGTAGGATCTTGCATTGGCAAAACCGGAATTCTTGCGTACTGCCAGCAGATTGTTGAGGGTATTATCTATCTCCTGCAAGTTGCGATTATTATAGGCCCGGAGAAAATCCTGCCAGGATTCTTCCATTATTGAAACTTTTGAAACAGAACTGAACTGAACTTGCCAGGCAGCTTCAGGTTGACTATCTTCCGCAAATATCCATGCGTTTGCAGGTAAAGGCATGCACAGTATTAGGATGCCGGAGCCCATCATGAAAAGCAGAATGACAGACCAGAACAACCTTCTTACTGGCTGAGTTGCGATGCTGTTAATCATCCTTTTTCAACAGATGGTTAATGGTAAGTGATAAATCAACCGATAAAAGCTGGCTGTGATTTTCATCGACTGCCAACTGTACCGGAATGGTAATGGTGTAGGGGCTGTTGATAATGGTTTTGCCAACCCTGACAATTTCAGGTTTAAATTCTTCTCCGGACAGCGAGGTGGTTTTCTGGTGTCCTCCCAGTGGCGGCACAGGTGACTCTTCTTCCCGGGCCAGAGCAATGCTGGGAGCTTGCATCTCCGGCTTTTGTCCGGTTTCCTCCGGGTGTAACTCTGTTTTCGGGGCAAAAGAGGAAATGGACGGGGTAGGGGCGTTGGGTGGCTGAACCTGTTTGGCCCGTGAAGTTGCCGAACTTTTTTGTTTCAGGTTTTGTAATACCATTTTGCAGCAACTGGTCAGGGTTGGCAATACCCCGGTACCATTGACAGCAACAGACTCAAAAAACGGAAGTGAAGCTGGGTTTAACTGCTTATTAAGCTCTTTAATGTTCAGGACATCCGGCATATCCCGTTTGTTATATTGAATAATCAAAGGAATACTTTCCAGATTACGGTTATAGTACTGCAGGTTTTCTTTAAGATCCTGAAAACTTTCAATATTTTCACGAGTCATGGAACGTTGAGAATCCGCCACAAAAATAATCCCGTCAACACCTGTTAAGACAGCTTTGCGGGTTGAATTATAGTAAACCTGGCCCGGTACCGTATAAATATGAAATCTGGTTTTAAAGCCACCAATATTTTCCAACTCAATCGGCAGAAAATCAAAAAAAAGGGTCCGGTCACTATCGGTAGCCAATGAAACCAGTTCGCCCCTTTGCTTGGGATTAAGCTTTAGATGGATGTATTGGACATTCGTGGTTTTACCGCAAAGAGCCGGACCATAATAAACAATTTTAGCCCCGATTTCTTTTTTCTGATAATTGAAAATTGCCATACTTATCCTTGGGTATAAACATCTGAGTTTTTCATCCAGCCGATATTAGCTTATAACTCAACTTTCTGACTTGCGTTGTCAGGAACATAATTACCGGATGTTCGGGCTTGGCTCATAGCCTGTCTGCCGACAGGCAGGCGGTATTGGCCGCCTGG
The DNA here is from genome assembly GCA_034660915.1 of Pseudomonadota bacterium. Taxonomy (NCBI): domain Bacteria; kingdom Pseudomonadati; phylum Pseudomonadota; species Pseudomonadota bacterium. Next base: position 14,012 of record JAYEKE010000169.1, on the reverse strand, counting down.
GTTGGGACAGTTTTTAAAACTGTCCCACATTGTGATTCGCGGCTGACGCCCGGGGACATTGCTTTAGCGATGTCCCCCACAGCCGGCCTGTCTGCGTGCGGCACGCACAGGCAGGCCATGGACGGCCGGCGAGAATGAGCGAGAGCCATGCCGGAACATCCTTGTAAATTTCTTTCCGCTGTTTTTATAACAAGTCAGAAAGTTGAGTTTATAATATTTCAATTCCTTCTTCCAGTGACGATATTTCCTCTGCTATGTTTTCAAATTCAGGATCAATGGAATAAGCTTCCCGGAAAGAGTCCAACGCCCGCATGGGATCATCCATCTGTTTGAAAGTTAAGCCAAGTTCATATTTGAAAGAAAGAAAATCCTGACGCCGTAAACCACGTTCCCTTATTCCCTGTTGAAATTGAGATAATGACTCCTGCAGATCTCCTGTCTCTCTGAAAATTCTGCCACGCAGTAACAGGGTGGGCACCCTGAAACTGGCAAATTGAAGGGCGGCATTACTTTCCTCCAGGGCCTGTTCGGTCATCCCCAGTTCACTGTAAGCCAGGGCCATGTTATAGTGGAACTTCTGTTGATTTATATCATCCTCCGGGGTTTTATCACCTTCTTCGGCAAAAGTTTTTTTCAAAGTTTGGAAGATTTGTTCGACACCTATATCCTCTTCATTCTCAATATCAGAAATTCCCTGGTCAAGATTACCATTTAAAGTGTTCAATTCAGCTGACAACTCGGCACTGAGATCGAAAAAGCTTTCTTCTTCAGCAGCGTTTACATCCAGGTTATCATTCTTTTCAGCTTTTTCTGCAACTATGATATCCGAGTAAATGCTTTTTTCAGCTTCCTGGAACTCCGGAAAAAGCCGGTGCATCATCCGCCGAAATTTTTCCTTGTCAGGAGCAATCTCAAGGATTTTTTCAAGAATTCCAAGGGCTTCGTTGGGTTGATCATCCTGCTGATAAAGTTCAAAAACCTGCTGATAATAGGTTATGGCATCAGCAAAAAGGTTTTCCCGTTGATATATCTTGGCAAGTTGCAGATTGGCATCCAAGTGCTCGTAATCTATCTTGATAATTTTTTTATAGACCGCAATCGCCATCGGAGAAAAGCCATGGTCGAGATAAAGCCTGGCTGCCGTACAATATTCAGCAATAGCTTCTTCTTTTTCTCCGGTCGTCAATAAAAGCTCAGCCAGTTTAATGCGAATGCGAAAATTTTTCGAATTTTCTGCCAGTTGTTGACGGTAGACATCAATGGCTGTAGCAGCCGCGGAATCTGTTTTTTTCTTCGCAGAAAACAGATCTTTAAATTTTTTAAAAAATCCTGGTGATGGTGCCAAAATATATTTCCTCAAATGTATTGATGATTGTGGTTAACAAACGCTGAACCGGCGCAAATATATCTTAACTACACGCCAAAGTTATTATAATTTTTGACATTTATCTATTGATTTGCTAGGTTTCGATCTTCTTAAATCGGTTTCAGTTTTATCATCGGCAGGGGATGGAATTTTCTTGAGTGATGCAGACTAATTATTCTGAAAATATCGACCATAAACAATTAAAAATACCAGGCGCTGTTCATCCTGGTGATGCGGTCGGAATTATTGCTCCGGCAAGTCCCGTAAAAAATGATTTTTTGCTGAAAGGTCTGCATTACCTGCAGCGAATTGGATATAAGGTGGTTCTATCAACCAATCTTGGTTGTCGTACACATCATGTAGCTGGTTCTTCCCAGGCACGCCTTGATGATTTTCACCGGATATTCGTCAATCCTGATATCAAGGCAGTATTTGCTGCCCGGGGTGGGTATGGAAGTGCGCACCTGCTAAGCAAACTGGATTATTCTCTGTTGGCCCGCAATCCAAAACTACTGGTAGGATATAGTGATATTACCACCCTGCAACTGGCGATTTGGCATAAAATTCGAATGCACAGCATCTCAGGCCCCATGGTCGCCGTGGAAATGGCTCGCCCGGACTCAATTAATGAGCCATTATTCAAAAACATTTTATCCGGCACATTACCCGAAGTCAATAAGCTGATGTCTGCCTATCTTGATGATGGAAATATTAGTTTTTTGCGGCGAAATAATGTTGTTCGGGGACGCTTGCTGGGTGGTACCCTGAGTGTTATTTCATCAATGATCGGGACCCCGTTTTTTCCTGATTTCAGCGGCGCTATTCTGATCATCGAGGAACACGGTGAACGGATATACCAACTGGACCGTTACCTGACTCAACTGAGACTGGCCGGTGTTTTTGATCAGATTTCCATGGTTATTATCGGCAAACTTATTTTACCTGACCAGCGGGAAAACCCCTTGTTGCAAAAATTTATCAATGATTTTTTTGCCGATGATTCATTTCCGGTAGTTTCAAATTTTCGTTATGGTCATTGTCCGCAAAGCTTTATTTTTCCCCAGGGGGTTGAAATAGAATTCAATCTGTCTGACCGGCAAATTTCCGTACTCAAGAAATGGGCAGCCTGAATTTGATGATGGCGGAACCAGTCATAATCAGCGCCTGTCTGATGGGGATTGACTGTCGCTACGACGGTCAATCTAAAGTTGCAGAACCTTTACTCAGGCTTTGCCAGATACACAAGATTATTTTGCTGCCGGTTTGCCCAGAACAGCTGGGTGGTTTACCAACCCCCCGACCGCCGGCATGCTTTCGTGGCGGTGATGGAAAATCTATTATCAACGGTAATGCGGCTCTTTATGACCTTGATGGCCGGGAAGTCAGCCGGTTTTTTTTAGCCGGCGCCAAACAGGCTTTGAAAATCGCCCGGCTGAGCAGCAGTCGACATGCGATTTTCCAGGATAGAAGTCCATCCTGCGGAGTACATAAAATTTATCTGGGCAATGAACTTACTCCCGGCAATGGGATCACAACGGCATTATTCAGAATGAGTGGTATGGCAGTTTGGACTGTTGATGAATTCAGCCGTCATTGTCAGAAGCTTATTGGGAAGGATTAACAGCAATGATTCGCATCACCTATCATGGACATGCCTGCTTTTCGATAGAAACCAATGGGTTGAATCTGCTTACTGATCCCTTTATCAGTGAGAATCCGTTGGCCGCAATCAAACCTGAATCTTTGAACCCCGACTATATTCTTTTAAGTCACGGACATCCTGATCATGTTGGTGATGTCATAGAGATAGCCGGACGTTGTGATTCCATAGTTATCGCCCCTTTTGAACTGGTGCAATTCTGCCGGCGACGGAGGGTGAATAAAACCATAGCAATGAATATCGGCGGCAGTTATAACGCATCTTCTTTTTCCTTAAAAATGACTATTGCCCATCACAGCTCGGCATATATTACTGATTCTGAGATCATTTATACCGGTAGTCCCTGTGGTTACCTGATAACCATTCAAGGTAAAACCATCTATTTTGCCGGTGATACTGCCTTGTTCAATGATATGTCAATTATTGCCACAAATCCTATACATCTTGCCTTACTTCCTATTGGCGACCTTTTCACCATGGGTTTGGAGGATGCCGGAAGGGCGGTGGAAATGCTACAGCCTGATCTGGTTGTCCCTATGCATTACAATACCTGGGAGATCATTAATCAGGACCCGGAAAAATTTGTTGCTTCAATTGCCGACCTGGGTTGCCGCGGGGTGGTTTTGGGAATTGAAGAGTGCTTGATGCTTTCTTAAGAGAACAATATGCTTCTTGAAAATCATTATGATATTATCTGCCGGGATGGAAGCCTGGGAACCTTGCTGGCTGCCTTTTTCCTGGTAAAAAACGGGAAAAAAGTTTTGTTGCTGCCACCCTCAGCATTTCCTGAGCGGAAGCCTTCCTATCTTTTACCCCTTGTAGCTGGCTTTCCCCGCCAGCTTTTGGTTGAGACAGGCCTCCTGACTGAAGACGTACTATGCAGACAGTCAAACTGGTTTAGCTGGACAGACAGTCAACATGTTTTCAACTGTCCAGCAGCTTTTCCTGAGCGAATGCCGGCTTTATCATCATTCATGGGTGATAAATTTTCCTGGTTCCAAAAACATTTTACTGATTTCCAAAATATCTGGGATATCATCGATGCGATTATGAACGATGGTTTGATGATTCCGGCAGCCGGTCTTAAAGATCATGGAAAAATATTAAAGATGTTGATAAAGCATCAGGAACTTTTGCAAAATCGAAGAATGGAAGCTGAAAACCTTTACTCCGATTCCCTGCTTCCCGAATGGCTGTCAGATTTTTTTGCTTCCATGGTTCCGCAAATATCATTGTTCAGATACCAAACTTTGCCTTTGGTCAGTTTTGCCTATGGCATGGCGACCATGTTTCAGGATGCTGCATTGGTCAATCTTGAAAACTTGCAAAATTATTTAAAAGAATCCATCCTGGAAAACGGCGGTGAAACTTCTCCTGCTGATTATCAGGTAATTTTTGATGGAAAATGGTATATAGGGGTTGGGACTGAGGGAAAGGCAGAGATTCGCAGTCGGGCATATATAACCGATTCTGATGGGAAAAGTCTGAAAAGTGAAATCCCGGACATGTACCAGCGTCGTGATTTTTTTCGCCAATTTGCCTGCCAACAAGAAGGAATAGAGATAAATAAATTACATGGCCATATTGCCGGCATGAAGAAATTGCCGGAGACCTGCCGCTGGCTTTATGCTGCAAATAATGCTTTGCAATCTGTTGTAATACAGGAAAATATGGCGTCAGGTGGCTTTAACATTGATGTCTATTACAGCTCTGATTTTTCAAAAGATGATCCAAATTTATTGGTCAGCAAACTTTTAGCTAGACTGCCGGGAGCTGATTTCTTGACCGATTTCCAGATTGATTTTCAACCGCAGAGAGTGGAGAAAAAGTGGGGATATCAACCTAAACTTCCTCCGGTAATGGGAGGCGCATTCTTACCAGTCATCAGTACCTATAAAAAGTTTTATCATGTTGGCTGGGAAAATCTTCCCGGCTTCGGTTTCAGCGGCTTGGTATATGCAGCCAGGAAAACTGCTGATAGAATAATAGCTAATGAATATAAATAAATAGAATATATTATTAAAGGGAATGCTATGAATTCACTCGATACAGTTATTATTATCATTATGTTGTTTTCTCTTTTATATGGGTTCTTCAAGGGATTCTTTTCCGAAATAATAGCCATCATCGGTTTAGTAATCAGCATTATTGTTGCCGGGCGATATTATCATCTTCTTGCCCCTCATATTCTGGTCTTTCTGCGGATTGAGGCACTGGCTGGTTTTGCCTCTTTTGTTCTCATTCTTTTTGCCGGCATGCTTGTCTTTGGTTTGTTACGTTTGGTTATAAAGAAAACTACGGTGGAAATGGAACTTGGCTGGGCAGACCATTTGCTGGGGGTATTGCTTGGATTTATCAAAGGCCTTTTGATTTCATCGGTTATCGTTTTAATGATTCTTACCATCTGGGGAAATGAGGTTAAAGTTATCAGTAGCTCAAGATTGGCACCAACAATAACCAGGATTTCCCGGATTACCGCCAATTTGCTGCCGGATAAAATAAAAAATTCATCGCTGGGTAAAATTATGAAAGACAAGAATTGATGGCACAGTTGACACTTGATTACGAAAACATTTAACTCAACTTTCTGACTTGCATTGCCAAAAATACATTGCAGGATGTTCGGGCATGGCTCATAGCGGTATTGGCCGCCGAACGAATCACACGGTGTGATTCGCGGCGGACAATCGGGGACATTGCTTTAGCGGTGTCCTCACAAGCCGGCCTGTCTGCGTGCGGCACGCACAGGCAGGCCATGGACGGCCGGCGAGAATGAGCGAGAGCCATGCCCGAACATCCCTGGAAATTTCTTTCAAAGGATTCATGATGAAAGTAAAATATCTCTTGATACTCATTTTCATGTTCCTCTATGGGGTAAGTATCGTTTCCGCGGCTCAACCATCGGTAAGTGAAGTCTCAATGGTTGCCCGGGGGAGTGCTGTTGTGATTAAAGATCGGGCTACAGCAAGACAACAAGCTATTGCCGATACTTTAAATAATGCTCTTGATCGCTATATCCATGAAAAAATGGTTTCCGGGCATGAATATGATGAACTGATTAATGAACAGATGCTTAACCACCAGGATCGCTACATTTTATCTTATGAAATCATTTCAGATCGACTTTTAGGAGATCTGTTGCAGCTGGAATTAAGCGTCAACTTTAACAAATCATTATTACAGAAAGACCTGGCAGCCATCCTGAAACCAGAGAAAAGGGCGGTCCAGGATATCCGCCTTATCATTACCCAGGAAAATATCAATGATCAGCTGCTCTATGAACCATTGCTGACCCAGCCAGTACTGTTGCAGCCTGAGGAACTGGCAAAACGACTTAATGATGAACTGACTGCTTATGGCTTCAATTTAACCCTTCAGCAAAATATTGCCGATAATCTCAAAGAATTACTGTTTGCCTCAATCCAACCTGACAATGCTTCTGCCGTTGACATGAATCAGTTCCAATATCTGCTGCCTGGTGATCTGACGATTTACATAGAGGTGAAGAATTTTCATGAAGAAAGAATATATACAGTCCATAAGCAGCTGCTGACCATAGAAGATACGCTTGCTTTTATAGATTTGAAAAATAGAACATTTGTTACTCTTCCGGCGATAATCAGTAAATCTTTAACTGATGATTTATCATCAGGGATCAATGTCCTGTCAGCTAAACTGGTTAAAAAGTTAAAAAACCGGATAATGGACTACATGTTGCAAAAATATGCCGTTTTCCCCGAGTATGAAGAAGAAGTTACGGTAACCATAAGCGGTTTTCATCGTCATCAGGACTATATTTATTTCAGGGAAGCCTTGGAAAACCTGAGAACCATAAAATCAGTTGATTTAAATGCCCTGTCAAGTGGCAGGATAGAATTGAAAGTTACAACCTATGCACAAATAGATCTGTTGCTGGACTGGATTAACCGCTTTACTCCTTCAGGACATAATTACCAGCTCCAGGCCGGGCTATCCAATGGCACTGCAGGTACTATCCTGATCAAGGTTGAATATGCTGAAGCGGCAAATTAATCATTTTTTAGCGCAAAAAATTCCTGATTTTCCCTCGGCTGAATTGCTGGTTGCGGTATCGGGGGGCCTGGATTCCATGGTTTTGTTTAACCTGATGGATGTACTGGCAAAAGAAGAGATATTAAAATTCAAGATTGTACATTTCAATCATCATTTGCGGGGTCGGCATTCAAATGCTGATGAACGATTTGTTGCCCGAAATTGTCGCCAACGGGCTTTGGAGCTGATTGTCGGGCAGGGAAGAGGCATCCTTGAACAACGACAGCAATTGGGACTTTCCCTTGAAGATGCTGCCCGCCGTGCCCGTTATGCTTTTTTTGACCGCTGTTTAAAAAAACAGCCAAAAGCCTGGCTGTTAACCGCCCATACAGCATCAGACCAGGCAGAAACCGTGATCATGAATTTGTTAAGAGGCAGCGGCCTGCGGGGTTTAAAGGGAATTCCGGCTCAAAGGCAAAGGATATTGCGACCACTGCTAACGGTTTCCAGGGATGAGGTCCGGAAATATGCCCGACAGCATAACATTTCTTTTGTTGAAGACAGCAGCAACGTCTCGCTTGAATTTACCCGTAATCGGATCCGGCATCAGATTCTACCGGTTTTGAAGCGGGAAGCCGGCATGAACCTGGACAAACGTTTAAGTGTCATGGCTGCCGGTCTGGCCGCTGAGCTGTCAGTAATTGATGCCCAGGTTGAAGCCTTTATCAACCAGTGGGTTACGATTGATAAGGATAAAAATCCCGTTACCATAAATCGCCGGAAACTTATGTGTCAACACCCTGGCTTGCTGCCGCACATACTGGAACAATGTATCCACCGGGCAGGAAACCGTAAACAGCTGTCAAGGAAAACTCTTTTAACTTTGGTGAAGATGGCGGGGAATGAAACTGGAAAAACACTGGCAGCCTTTCGCCTGGCTGATAACCTGATTTTTGAAGTTCATCGAGAGCATATTATTATCAGATATGCAGGCACAGCGGTTAAAACCGCCCGGGGTTTTTCCCGAGATATTCCCGGAACCGGCTGTTATCCTTTACCTGGTCATCGCGGTATTTTGCAAGTTCACCAGGCTGATCAGACCGGAAAAAATGAATGTTTACATAAGTCCGGCAGCTATGATGAAACTATTGATGCCGATACAATTTCTTTTCCTCTGGTTGTCCGTTCATGGAAACCAGGTGATATCTTTTTCCCCATTGGTATGCGTGGCAGCCGGAAAAAAGTGAAAAATTTTTTTATCGATTGTAAAATACCTTTGGAGCAAAAACAGAACATACCAATTCTCTGCCATAATAACCGGATTATCTGGGTTGTCGGCCATCGGTTGGATGAACGTTTTGCCATTAAACCAACAACAAAAACTTTTCTAAAGGTCAAATATGATGCCAAACAATACCATTGATTCAATCAATCGAGCAATATCTCTGCTGCGGGAAGCCAAACGGGTAGTGGTGTTGACCGGCGCCGGAATTTCGGTGGACAGTGGTATTCCCGCGTTCAGGGGCAGCCAGGGACTATGGGAACACTATGATCCCCAGGAATATGCTCATATTGATGCTTTTATTGCCAACCCCGGGAAAGTATGGCGCATGCTGGCAGAAATGCTTGAGGTGGTGTTCCAGGCCAGACCAAATCCTGCACATCAGGCACTGGCAGATCTGGAAACCAATGGTTGTTTACATTCGATTATAACCCAGAATGTAGATGGACTGCACCAGGCGGCCGGCAGTAAAAAGGTTATCGAGTTTCATGGCAATACCAGAAGACTTATTTGTCTCTCATGTGGCAACCAACAGAAAATAAAATCATCGGGTGATTTTTCCATACCGCCCCTCTGTCCAGATTGTCAGGCGGTTATGAAGCCGGATGTGGTATTCTTCGGGGAGGCGATTCCCGAGACAGCTCAGAACAATGCCGCTGTTGCTGCTACTCAGGCCGATGTCATGCTGGTTATTGGTACTTCGGCAGTCGTTTATCCGGTAGCTGATCTTCCGCTGGTTACCAAAAGAAACGGCGGCAAGATTATCGAAATAAATCTTGAGCCTTCACCATTATCAAAAAAAATATCCGACCTGGTAATTTTTGATTCAGCCAGTGTTGTTTTGCCGGCACTGGTTTCCGGTTTACGTGAGGTGAATTCATAAATCATCATTAAGGAATTTAAAATCATTAAGGAATTTAAAATGAATAAAATCGGCATTATTGGTGGCAGCGGCCTTTATGAGATGGATGGCCTGAGTGACATTAAAGAAATAGATATTGAAACTCCATTCGGCAGTCCATCGGCTCCATTGATTACCGGCCGTTTGGGTGATACGGAAATGGTTTTTCTGCCGCGACATGGGTTGGGACATACAATTTTACCCGCAGAGATTAATTTTCGTGCCAACATCTACGCCCTGAAACAACTCGGCGTCCAGCGAATCCTATCTATCAGTGCAGTCGGCAGTATGAAAGAGGAAATCAAACCGGGAGATATGGTGATTGTCGATCAATTCATTGATCGAACCAGTGGCCGGCCAGCCACATTTTTCGGCGATGGAATTGTTGCCCATATTCCTTTTGCTGAACCGGTTTGTCCTGAACTGAGGCAATCTTTTCAGGCTAGCTGCCAGTCCCTGGATATCAATTATCATTCGCAGGGCACCTATCTGTGTATTAACGGTCCACAATTTTCCACCCGGGCGGAATCCAACCTTTATCGTCAGTGGAATGTTGATGTCATCGGCATGACCAATATGCCCGAAGCACGATTAGCCCGTGAAGCTCAGATATGCTATGCGACTCTGGCTCTGGCCACCGATTACGATTGCTGGAAAGATGACCATGACGATGTCAGTGTTGATGCGGTACTGGAGATTATCCAGGAAAATGTAGAAAAGGCCAGGAAAATTATCCGGGAAATGATCTTAAAAATTCCTCCGGTAATCGGCTGTTCCTGTCCCCATGCTCTGGAAAATACCATCCTGACCCATCCTGATCAGATTACCGCCGCAGCCAGGAAAAAGTTGGGTGCTATTTTGCCGGAATAAAGGTTTTCCGGATAAAAAGTGCAATAACCTCACCGGACAGTAATGGAAAAAATAGTAATGGAACGAATACTTTATATTGACTGCTTTTCCGGTATCAGTGGCGATATGCTGCTGGGAGCCTTTCTTGATCTTGGTTTTCCCGAAGAACTTTTGCGGCAAACACTCAAGCCTTTCGGTCTGGATCAGACATTTAAGCTGATCATCAATAAAACCAGCCGGCACAAAATTGCGGCGCTAAAGATTGATTTTCCGGAAATCACAGACCATGGAATGGGATTGCCTCACACTCATTTCAGAGAAATATGTCAGGCAATTGAATCAGCACCCTTGAAGCAGGAAATCAAAAAGCTGGGTCTGGATATTTTCCGCCAGCTGGCAATTGCCGAGAGCAAGGTCCATCAGGTAGATATCGATAAAGTGCATTTCCACGAAGTGGGGGGGATTGATTCCATTGCCGACATTATGGGTATAGCCGCCGCCCTGCATTGGTGTGATGCCGGCCGAATTATCGCCCCCGCCGTTCCTCTGGGAACCGGATTTATTCATTGTCAGCATGGAGAATTACCGCTCCCGGTTCCGGCGGTCAGCGAGTTGCTGCGTGAAATCCCGGTCATTCATACCGGCATCCCGGCCGAACTGGTCACTCCGACGGGAGCAGCGGTATTAAAAACTATAGTCACTGAATTTCAACCTCAAGGCTATCGTTCTCCCTGGATTGTTGAAACAACAGGTTATGGTGCCGGTTCCCGCGATTTAGCTCAACGGCCAAATTTACTGCGTTTGCAGCTTGGTCATAAAGTGATAACTGAGAGTGATTCAATCTCAGCTGGTTATCCCCTGGAAACTATCTGTCTCCTGGAAACAGCCATTGATGACATGACTCCGGAACAAGTTGGCGCGCTCCAGGAAGAATTGCTGGCTGCCGGGGCGGTAGATGTTATCATCCACCAGGTCCTGATGAAAAAAAATCGTCCAGGTTATGTCATTCAGCTTGTGGTGCCGGTGGAAAATGAAATAAAAATGGTTGATCATTTATTTCTTCATAGCAGTACTTTAGGTATCAGGAGAGGTAATGTCAGTCGTTACCTGCTTGAGAGAACCATAGAAAAAATTGATACCCCTCTGGGGCCTGTACGATTGAAAATTGCCCGCAACCGCCGGAAAATTATTTTGAATATCAAACCTGAATATGAAGATGTACTGACCTTAGCCAAAAAACATCATCTGAGCCTCTCCCAGGTGGAGCAAAATATTATGGCTCATTATCGTTTTGTTTCCAATCATGGATCTTGAATCTAAGGATAATAAATTTTTCCACCGGTACAAAAATCATGAAAAAATCTCTGAACAAATTAAGGAATATCGGCATTGCCGCCCACATTGATGCGGGGAAAACCACCATTACTGAACGCATCCTTTACTGCACCGGTGTAACCCATAAAATTGGTGAGGTTCATGATGGCTCAGCTATAATGGATTGGATGGAACAGGAACAGCAGCGGGGAATTACAATTACTTCCGCTGCCACTACCTGTGAATGGAATAAACATACCATCACCATTATCGATACGCCTGGACACGTTGATTTCACTGTTGAGGTCGAGCGAAGCCTGAGAGTCCTTGATGGTATGGTCGCTGTTTTCTGTGCCGTTGGCGGGGTGGAGCCACAGTCGGAAACCATCTGGCACCAGGCAAATCGCTACCATGTTCCCCGCATTGCCTTTATTAACAAGATGGACCGGCTGGGCAGTAATTTTGCCGCAGTCCTGGAACAAATGCGGGACAAACTTAACGCCCTTCCTATTGCCATACAGTTTCCGGTTGGCCGTGAAGCTGAATTCAGCGGCATCATTGATCTGCTGACAATGGAATATCTGTCCTGGCAGAAAGCTGATGACATGCTGGCCTTTTCCCGGATTCCTATTCCAGCAGAATTAGTTGCTGAGGCCGAACACTGGCGGCACAAATTATGGGAGCAGGTAGCAGAGTATGATGATCAATTATTTGAGGACTACTTGGAAGGGAAGGAGTTGCCGGCTGAGCAAGTGAAAAAAGTCATTCGACAAATGACCATAGAGCATGGATATATTCCGGTTCTCTGTGGCAGTGGCTTGAAAAACAAAGGAATCCAGCCGCTGATGGATGCAATTATTGATTTCCTGCCGGCTCCAGATGAGGTGCTGCCGGTAAGTGGAATAAATCCCCTGAACCAGGAGCAGGAAAGTCGGCTGGCGGCTCCAGGGGAACCTCTAACGGCTTTACTGTATAAGGTTGCCATGATTGAAGGCCGCCGGCTTTCCTATCTGCGCATTTACGCCGGGACCATCAGCCCGGGACAGGATTTATATAATCCCAGATTGAAATCCAGTGAGAAGGTTGCCCGTCTGTTCCAGATGCAGGCACATAAAAAAAATCGTATCAAGGAAGCAGGTCCTGGAGAGATTGTTGCGGTTATGGGTCTTAAACGCAGTGTTACCGGTGATACTCTTTGTGAGAGCAAACATCCATTGCTGCTTGAAGGCATGGAGTTTACCAGACCGGTCATCTCTGCCGCCATTGAACCAAAATTAAACAGCGATCAGGATAAACTCTGGGATGTGCTGCTGAAAATAAGTGATGAAGATCCGACCTTTAATGTCAAAATTGATGATGAAACCGGCCAGATGCTGATTTCTGGTATGGGTGAACTTCATCTTGAAATCATTCAGGATCGTCTGGCAACGGAATATAATCTCGAGACCAACCTTGGCAAACCGCAGGTACTCTATCAGGAATCCATCACCGCTTCAGCATCAGAATCAGCCCAATTTGAACGCATTGATGAGGATGAAAAAGAAAAACAATTTGCCAGAATAACCGTAACCGTTGTTCCCCGTAAACGTGAAACAGGAAATATAATTACCATTGCGGATGAAATTAAAAGTTTTCCTGAACGCCTGCTGGAAGCCGTCAACGAGGGAGTGGAGGAATCGCTTAACGTCGGTGTTGCTCATGGTTATCCATTGGTTGATGTCTCAGTTCATATCGAAGCTATTGAAGGAGAATCATCAAATTTCACCAAAGTAGCGCTGAAGATTTCCGCTGCCAATGCCGTTTGCCAGGCATTACAGAAAGCTCATCCGGTTTTACTTGAACCAACTATGAATGTTGATATTGTTGTTCCTCCTGAATATGTGGGCGAAGTAATTGGAGATCTCAATGCCCGTGGCGGCAAGGTTAACACGATTGAACCCCAGGATTTATATACTACCATTAACGCCCTTGCCCCCCTTCGCAGTTTGTTTGGTTATACTACAACTTTGCGTTCAGCAACCAAAGGAAAAGGAAGCTTTACCATGAAGTTTTTTGGCTATGACCAGAGCAACACTAAATGATCATTCTTTGACCAAGGGTACTACTATGCTGCTTAAACTGTTTCTGGCTTTTACTCTCATTCCGATTGTAGAAATTTACTTTTTGATTGAGCTGGGACGTATTATTGGTCCTTTGAGTACCATTGCCCTGGTTCTGGGTACCGGTTTTGCCGGGGCCTGGCTGGCTCGACAGCAGGGAATGCAAACCATGTTCCGGGTAAGGAATAATTTGCAGCAGGGGATTATGCCGGCGGAGGATTTATTGGACGGTTTTCTGATCCTGATTGCCGGAATTGTTCTTTTAACTCCGGGACTGCTGACCGACTGTACGGGTATTCTCCTGCTGATTCCCGCTGTTCGTTTTCGCTTTAAACGTTATCTCAGAAAAAAGTTTGATGAATGGATAAATACCCATGAAGTACATATTATAAGTTAGGGGTCAGGATGTTCCGGCATGGCTCTCGCTCATTCTCGCCGGCCGTCCATGGCCTGCCTGTGCGTGCCGCACGCAGACAGGCCGGCTTGTGGGGCGCGCTAAAGCAATGTCCCCGATTGTCCGCCGCGAATCA
>JAYEKE010000168.1 GCA_034660915.1 Pseudomonadota bacterium | reverse complement strand
GGCGAAAAGGAGGATAGCCAGTCCACAAGCCATTATACCAGATTTCCTGGATCCCGAAATTCCGGACCATATAATCCAGGCCGCCTACCAACCCATTCTGGGGTTTAGTTAAAATCAAGGTCTTAATATGACTGATTTTTTCTGACCAGCAGTAAGGAGCAATAACCTGTCTGGCCATGGAAAAACGACTTTTAAAAAAAACACCACCATTAAGCATTACCACATCCCCTCCAGGCATTTCCATGATGGCCGACTGAGTATTGCCACCGACAAAACAGTTGATGCTCAGATAATTCCGATGTTCACGGCGATCCTGCCAATAAATCCAGTCACCCACAGACAGAATCAGAATCAATAGCAGGCCAATAACCGGCAATGATTTTTTCCGGCGGATTATGGCGGTACCGAGCAGCAGCCAGAAGCCATAGAAAAGAATCATTTCCATACCTGACAGAGAAGGATAGTACCAGCGAAATTTCGGCAGCAGCCCATGAAGCCACTGGCAGCTGGTTATAATCAAGCCCATCAGCCGGGAGAGCAGCTGAATACACCCAAATCCAATACCGGGAAGCGGCAAAACCACCAGGGTCAGAATCCCAAAGGGCAGAACAATGAGAGAAAATAAGGGAACCAGAAACAGGTTGCTGAGCAGGGAAAAAGGAGTCAGATAATGAAAGCAATTAAGCAGCAGGGGCATGGTTGCCAACCAGGCCGCCGTCCCGATAAGCATGGTTATAAGCCCCCGGTAAAGTATAGTACGCAACCATTTATGGCTTGCGTCCATACCAGGCAGGATAGAGGATTCCAGTCCTGGCACAACCTTTCGAAAACCACCAACCGCCAGCAGAATGGCGGCAACTGCGGCAACAGACAATTGAAATGATAACTGGAACAATGACTGGGGCCAAATAATCAGAATAACGATGATCGCCGTCATTAAGGCCGCAAACGGATCTTCAACCATATCAAACATAATGGCCAGGAGAAAGATACTGGCCATGATTCCAGCCCGCACCGCCGGCAGGTGCATACCGGTCATGAGAACATAAAGCCAGCCGAACAACAAAGCAACGGCAGCCGCCGATTTTCGCGGCCCGGCAATAAAAAAATAGGGAATCAGCCAATTCAGCAGCCATATGGTAAAGAAAAAAATGACTGAAACAACTATCCCAACATGCAACCCCGAGATGGCAAACAGATGATAGATACCAAAATCAATAAAGAAATCTTTCATTTCCGGGGTCAGAGAATCCCTGGTTCCCAAAAGGAGGGATTTCAGGATGCCGGAAATATTATCTGTTTGAATGTTTTCATGAATTTTTCCATACAACCAGCGCCGTAGTTTATCTACAGGCCGAGTAATAAAAAAACGATGCTGAGTGGAATCAATAGTCAGGTTATTCCATTGCCCTGCTTCGGCAAAAAAGCGGCTGCCACTGACCATCCAGCGATAACGCCTGGATGCCAGAAATGGATGTTTCGGCGATCGGTAACCTCGAACCATTGCTTTGACCGTAATCCGATCACCGATCAGAGGCAAACGATTATTATTATAGGAAATAGATGGCAAACGCAGAGATAAACGCGTTCCCGGCCGCAGAGATGAAATAGCAGACTGTCCATCAATAGCCCGATCAAAAACAATAGGCAGCGACCAGGAATCATAATATCCCTCCGGGAAGCCGACTACTGTGGCCACAAACAACTGTTGCCGGTAGGGAAATTTACGATTAGCTGCAAGTGAATTAAATTCCTTGATTCGACCACTAACCCGAAGAAAAACCAGGAAAGAAAGCAGCAGTGAAACAGCCAGGAAAATGATGATCAAAGATACGCGGGGAATCCCCAGAGGGTTGCCATGACGGTCAACGGCATAATAACCCCAGGCCAACAGGAGTGAAAAAGGAATGAAAAGCCATGGACAAGGCAGAAAAACCGGCCAGAGGACGGCTGTTAATACCAGTACAAACGCCAGGCATATGGGACGGCAGGTGCAAAACTTCACCGGATATCTATCGCTTTCCGGTTCGAGAATTGACGGTATATATTAAGGCGAGGTAATGATGGCATCCAACTGTTCTACCAGTTTTTTAGCCTCAGGAGTTAATTTTTTGGGAATATCCACCGCAATTTCAACAATCTCATCGCCATAATTTTCCGTTTTATTTTTTTTCACCCCTTTAGCCTGCAAACGAAATTTCTGACCAGGCTGAGTTCCGGGAGGCAGAGTCAGCATCGCTTTGCCAGCAAAGGTCGGCACGTCAACCCGACCACCAAGAATAGCCGTGGTCAGCGGAATACTTA
>JAYEKE010000167.1 GCA_034660915.1 Pseudomonadota bacterium | reverse complement strand
ATACGGATCTTGGCCTTTTCATCCGGTTTACCGAAGACTTCGGCCTGGTTAGTGTTGAGATAAATAACAATCCGTTCGCCGGTTACCCGGTTACTACCCTGCCACATGACCGCATTTCCCTGTAAAACAATAATCCGTTGTGCCTGTTCCAGGGTTGCCTGTTCACAGGTGGCAAACTTGTCCGCCTGATTTACTTTAACGCTGCCCGAAGCCACCGCTTTCACCAGGCTGCGGGTTTCCAGGTCAAAATAATTGGTTAGCTGGTCCGCGTAGAGGACCATGTCCCGCTGTTTGGCAATCACTTTGCCGCCGAAGGTGATGGTTCCCTGCTGCCGGTTTGCCTCGGTCCAGTCTGAAATAATCTCCAGCGGTTCCCGCAGGTTGCTGACCGGGGTTTGTCGATATCCCGGCTGGGGGGTGATGGCCGATCCAGTCCGGCTGGTTGCGGATCCTGGTTTTTTCTGCCCGGTATTTTTTGTGCTTCTGCCAGGCGTGGTTTGCGGGCCGGCGGA
This sequence comes from Pseudomonadota bacterium, assembly GCA_034660915.1. NCBI lineage: Bacteria > Pseudomonadati > Pseudomonadota > Pseudomonadota bacterium. Next base: position 1,804 of record JAYEKE010000167.1, on the reverse strand, counting down.
ACTGCCGGCGGTCCAGTCAGGGATTGACGGTCGTTTGGATGTGGTGGTGGTCGTTTTGCCTGAAATTGATTGCCGGTCCCGGAAAAGTGACTCAAAAGTTACCTTTTCAGGTGGGGGCGTGGGTTTCTGGTGGTATTGTCCCAGGAGCAGGCCGGCCATCCTGGGTGAATAATTGGCCGGCATAAAGGCGGTGGTCAGATAATCATCTTTGATATCCCCCTGCTTGTCAATGAAATAGTCGCGGATGAGAAATCCAAGCTTGATTCCCGGACCTTTCTTTTCCTCCAGGAATTGCCGTCCTTCCTGAGTGTAGGGACTTTGGGGAAAGCCGCTGGTCAAGGCCAGCAGGGCTTTCTGTCCTTCCGCTGATTTCCCCTGGTTGAGATAGGAGATACCCATAAAGTAGAGGGTCTTATCATCGATGAAACCGGGATAAGTGGCCAGCAGATAGCGGAAACGGTTGACTGCGGCCCCGTAACGTTTCTGTTTGAAATAAAAAAAACCCACATAAAATTCCCGTTTGGCGAAGCGTCGTTTGCAGTCATTGATCCGCTGAATAATCTTTTCCGTGTATGGTGGTGAATCGGGGAAGTTTTTCAGCGCCTCCTGAAAGATTGCCAGGGCTTCAGTCAAGGGGGTCAAATCGCGGTCAATGGTTTTCAGCCGCACATAGTTGGTCATGCCCAGCTGGTAGGTAGCATAAGGGGCCATGGGGTGATTGGCGTTGAACTTGAGAAAATCAGTGTAGTTGGTGGCTGCTTCATCCAGCTTGTTTTTCCGGTAGTGGCAGTCTGCCACCCGCAGCAGTGATCGTCTGGCGTATTCCGAGTCCGGATATTCATTCTGGATCTGCTGATAGATTTCAATGGCGTCGGAAAAATTTTTATGGCGGTAATTCTGCTCCCCGCGTTCATATAAAGACCTGGCAGTGCCGGTCAGGGTTCCATGGCCGCCGCAGCCGCCGGTAAAGAGCAGGAAAGTCAGCGCCATCATTATAAAAAACAGCGGAAAAGCCGGTATTCGCTTCATAGAGTTAACCATAATTTCTTGTCAAATCACTTTTTGTGAGATAGTAGAAGAGAAACTATTGTTGTCTGGTACTTTGTCTGTCGGAACCGTTTTCAGTAATTGGCGCTCAGCTTTCAGTAAAGCAGTGGACATGGTACTGTTCAAGCTTAAGGCTTAAGGCTGAAAGCTGACAGCTAATCGCTCATCCGAAAGTTTATTTCTCCGGATGTCAAACTAATATACCTCACTTTTGATGTCAATGGAAAACACAACTACAGCTAGACTGCTTTTTGCCGACCAACAGGGTAATATCTGTGACCATTCCAGTTTGGAGATGCTGGCCGCCAGTGGCGAACGGCTGGTTTCTCCTTCGCCTGAGGATTTGATTCCCCTGCCGGCGGGGAGCCGTTTTTTTTACCTGCCCCAATGTCCGCCGCTGGCCTGGGATGTGGAACTGGAAGAGGTAGTCTGTCTGGAGGAGCTGGAGGCCGGAGAGCCTTGTTTTGGGGTCTCAGCTTTTCTGCCGCCGGCCTACACCCGCCTGCTGCTGCCGGCGGTTTCATACGCCGGCAAGGATTATCAGCTGCCCCTGTGGGCCTATACCGCCGTGGGTTGGTCGCCGGAGGTCAATGATTATGTGGTTGCCGCCCGGCGGGTGGATGAAAATCGCCAGTGGGAGCCGGATCGTTTTGATGACCGGGAGGTGGTGGTCGGGGTTGAACGTCTGTTGGCTCGGTTTCCACAAAACCGCCTGGTTCGACATTTGCGCGGCTGCGCCCTGGATGACCACTGCTTT
>JAYEKE010000166.1 GCA_034660915.1 Pseudomonadota bacterium | reverse complement strand
GCACCTTTGCTTCGCCGGGCTTCGCTGGGGGACACTCTTGACTATCGCTCACGCCGGGGAGAAATAACTTGAATTTGTTTTTAACGCGAAACTCAAGAATGTCCCCAATCCCGGTAACCTGTAGCCTGTAGCCTTTAGCCTTTAGCCTTGAACCTTACACCTTACACCTTGAACCTTTCTTGTATTCCCTATCCCTTTCCTGCCAGCCAGGAAGGGCTTTTTATCCAGCAAATCATTGACGCTATCCGCACAGAAAAAGTTTTTATTTTTCCCACTGAGAGCTTTTATGGCCTTGGTGGCAATGCCTTAAGTCAACAAGTGGTAGAAAGAGTGGGAAAGTTGAAAAACCGCCCGGACAATAAAGCGTTCCCAATCCTGGTCAGCGACTGCCAGATGCTCGAATCCCTGGTGGAAGACATCCCGGACGTGGCCAGAAAACTCATGAATCGTCACTGGCCCGGACCATTAACTATTATTTTTTCAGCCCGACAGGGACTACCTGCCGGAACCGTCAGCCCGGAACAAAAAATAGCCGTGCGCATTTCCTCCCATCCTTTCCTGCGGCTGCTCAGCAAGAAACTGTCGCTGCCCCTGATTGCCACCAGTGCCAATCTAAGCTCCGCCCCAGCGGCCAAATCCTGGACTGAACTTGACCGGAAGCTGCTGCAAAAGGTAGATTTCTGCGTTGATGGCGGTGATTGTCCTCCAGGACTGGCTTCAACGCTCATCGATATCACCGTATCTCCTCCAAAAGTGATTCGCTCCGGTGATATTTCCCTTGAACAGGAGCAAAGCTGATGGCTAAAAATTTTTTTGGCAGCCCAATCCCAAATCCACAGGCAGTAGCATTGTTCTCCCGGGGACTGGACAGCATTCTGGCGGTAAAAGTCCTGCAGCAGCAGCATCTTGCCATCCAGGGAGTCTTTTTCACCACCCCTTTTTTCAATACCGGAATCAGGGGGCAGGAAAATGAATTCATTGCCAAAATTGCAAAAGACTATGACATCCCTCTATGTGTTATTGATATCAGCACCGAATTTCTTGAGCTGCTTGCAGCTCCAACCCATGGATATGGTAAGAATTTCAACCCCTGCATAGACTGCAAGCTGCTCATGGTCCGTAGCGCCAAGACGTATGCCGCCAAATGGGGCGCAAGTTTTATCGTTACCGGTGAGGTTCTTGGCCAGCGCCCGTTTTCACAACGGCGGGATACCATGCGCATCATTGAAAGGAATTCAGAGACGACCGGTATGCTGCTCCGCCCCCTGTCAGCCAAACTGCTGACGGAAACCATTGTGGAGCAGGAAGGTCTGGTTGACCGGACAAAACTCTTTGATTTTTCCGGCAGGGGACGTAAACCTCAGCTGCGGCTGGCAGCGGAATTGGGAATTGCCAATTTCCCTAACCCGGCAGGCGGCTGTCTGCTCACCGACCCCGCCTATGCCAAGCGGATTAAGGCCCTTTATGCTGATGGACATCGCCCAGATTCCCGTGAAGCCGAGATGCTGAAATATGGCCGTTTTTACCACTTTCCCCCGGCAGCATTTCTGGTAATCGGCCGGAACCAGAGTGAAAACCAACAGCTGCTGCAACTGGCTGACCGGAAAACCATCATTATGCGGCTGGGAGAAATGCCCGGCCCCATCGGCATTTTCAGCGGCTCAGAGGAACAAATGCCGGCAGCCGCATCATTGCTGATCGGCCACAGCAAGGCTCGAAACAAACCCGATGTCTTAATTTCCTGGAAACAGGGAGATCGTTCAGGTTCCTTCAGACAGACAAACTAAAAAAATATTAGTACCTTACAGGTTATTTTCTTGTTTTTTTTAACAAGAAAATGTTCTGATAAGAGTACTTATTTGCGGGCCGTAAAAGTCCGTTTGGGTTGCGGGATATGTTCCCGCATTAGACCAAATATTTATGATGCTTTCGTAATAACTCAACTTTCTGACTTGCATTGCCAGGAATACATTATAGGATGTTCGGGCTTGGCTCATAGCGGTAGTGGCCGCTGAACGAATCACACGATGTGATTCGCAGCGGACGCCTCGGAAGCCGGCCATTGACGGCCGGCGAGAATGAGCGAGAGCCATGCCGGAACATCCTCAAGAACGATTACTTATTTTTTGAAGTTGGGCCGCCAAAGCGGACTGAGAACGCTTTTTACGAAAGCATCAAATATTTTAGAAAAAAAGCTACTGAGAATTTCCTGATGGCCGCTAAAAAAGATTTCGCTGCTGATAAATTGCCCAAACTGACCCCCATGCTGCGGCAATACCAGGCGATCAAGAAAAAACATCCAGACAATATCCTTTTCTACCGCATG
>JAYEKE010000165.1:22335-31660 GCA_034660915.1 Pseudomonadota bacterium | reverse complement strand
ACTACCTGGCATTGGAGCTATTTGAAACCATTACAAAAAATGAAAATTCTCCACATCAATACTGAAAAAACCTGGCGGGGAGGAGAACAGCAGCTTCTCTACCTTATCTGTGGGTTAAAAAAAAGAAATATTACCTCCCACCTGGTCTGTCAACCTGCATCACCTCTGGAAGAAAAAGCCCGGGCCGAAAAGATAGAGACCTTTCCCGTGGCCATGCGTAGTGAGATTGACCTGCGAGCCGCTTATAAAATCAGGAAACTTATCAATAGATATCATTACGATATCATTCATTCTCACACATCCCATGCCCACACTATCGCTTTTTTTGCCGCTTTAGGAAGCAAAACCAGGCTCCTGGTTTCCCGCCGGGTCGACCTTTCCATTTTCCGGCACAGCTTTCTCCGCCTGAGCAGCATCAAATACCGATTAATGGCCGACCATTATATTGCCATTTCAAAGAAAATCAAGGATGTTATGGTAGCTGACGGCATCCCCGGACAGCATATCTCCGTAGCCCACAGCGGCATCGACCTGGAACGGTTTGCGACCACACCCCCAGACCACCTCATCCAGGAATTTAATCTTTCAAAGGATGATCCAATCATCGTCAACATCGCTCACCTGGCCTGGGTTAAAGGTCAGACACACCTGATCAAGGCTATTCCCCAAGTCTTGGTAAGGGTTCCGAACGCCCGTTTTTTTATTGTCGGTGGTGGTGAATTACTGGCTGAGCTCCAAGCTCTTGCCTCCTCCCTGGATATTGACCGGAATCTTACCTTTACCGGGTTTCGTGACGATGTCGGCGCTTTTTACCAGCTGGCTGATATTGTGGTCATGAGCAGCATTCAGGAAGGTCTGGGCACCGCCGTCATCGACGCCCTGGCCCTGGCAAAACCGGTAGTCGCCAGCAATGCCGGAGGGATCCCTGAAATCATTGAAAACGGGGTTACAGGAACCCTGGTACCCCCCGCTGATCCCCAAGCCCTGGCAGAAGGAATCATCGCCTATCTTGCCAACCCGGAACGGGCCAGACAAATAGGCTTGCAGGGACAACAAAAGGTCAGAAAAAACTTTTCCGTCGATCACATGGTTGAAAAAAATATTGACGTCTATCGGCAACTACTGATGGACTCATAAAAAAAGAGAAAGTTATTGACATCATTGAGGTTTTTTGAGCCAGCGGCATCTTCGAAAGGAACAGCATTAAAGGTCCGTCCCCAGTCCCGGAACTCGTTGACAGTTCAGGTAACAAAGTGATAGTGGATCGATATCCGGGTTGTGAGGAAGTCTTATTTCTGTAAAATTATACTATAAAACGGCAAATACCAACTCATGAAAATCAGCGGCATTGTCTTAACCTATAATGGGGAGAAATATTTACGGCAGGTCTTAACCCAATTAGAAAAAGCTGTGGATGAGGTTCTAGTGGTCGATTCCGGCAGTACGGACGAAACGGTTGATATTTTGAAAGATCTGCGGATTAAGCCTATTAAACATGAATTTGAGAATTATGGCCTCCAGTGCAGATATGCGGTGAAAAACGCGAAGTTTGACTGGGTACTGGTCGTCGACCAGGATGAAATTCTTACAGATGATCTCCTGGAAGAAATTAGACTACTAAAAATAAGCTCCGTAACAAAAGACGGCTACTACGTGAAGCGAAGTAACTACCTTTTCGGCAAATACATCAAGCATGGTGGCTGGGGAAATGACTGGGTTCTGCGTCTTTTCGACAAACACAAAGGAAAACATACGCCGGTAAATTTTTCCGTGGTCAAGGTAACTGGGAAAACGGGACGGTTAAAAAACCCCATAATTCATCATCCATACAACAGTATCGATGAATACCTTGACAAGGTGCAAAATTATGCCACCATAAGCGCCAGTGAAATGATGCAAAACGGCAAACGTTTCAAGTACCGTTATATCCTTTTCAACCCTCTTAATCGGATGGTGAAAAAGTATTTTTGGCAACGAGGATTCTTAGATGGCTTTCATGGCATCGTCCTGGCGGTTATATCTTTCTATTTTGTTTTTCTAAAATATTTAAAATTATGGGAATTACAAAATGTCCAGCATACCCGCAAGTGAAGGTGGAACATCGGTCAGGAATACTTTTCTGGTATTTGGCCGACCGGACATTCGTGAGGCTGAGATTGGCGAGGTTCTCGACTCCATCCGCTCAGGCTGGGTAGGAACAGGACCTAAAACGGCGCAATTCCAGGAAAATTTTAGAAAGTATGTAACCGCCAATTACGCGCAGGCGGTAAATTCCTGTACGGCTGCCCTCCATCTCTCTGTAATTGCCGGAGATATTCAAGCCGCGGATGAGGTAATCACGACGCCCATGACTTTTTGCGCCACCAGTAATGTTATTTGTCATGCCGGCGCAATACCAATTTTCGCCGATATTGACTTGGAGACCCTCAATATCTCACCTGATGCCATTGAGGCTTGCATCACTCCAAAAACCCGGGCTATTCTGCCGGTACATTTTGCCGGACGACCCTGTAATATGAATGCTATTCGTGAAATTGCCAGGAAACACAACCTTATTATTATTGATGATTGTGCCCACGCAATCGAAGCCTATTACGGACAGGAAAAAATAGGCTCAATGGCAGATTTTTCCTGTTTCAGCTTTTATGTCACCAAAAACATGACAACGGTGGAAGGCGGGTTGGTAACCACCAATAACGAAGAGGCCATCAGCAGAATCAGGCGGTTGAGCCTTCACGGTTTAACAAAAGATGCGTGGAAACGATTTTCCGACGATGGATACAAACACTATGAAGTAATAGAGCCAGGTTTTAAATATAATATGACTGACATTCAGGCGGCGTTCGGCCTGCATCAACTGCAGCGTATTGAAGAGAATCTCAAAATACGTCAGAAAATATGGAAAATCTATGACCAGGAATTTGCCTCACTACCAATCATACCACAATCTCCCACGGATTCGCCGGGACGTCACGCCCGACATCTTTACACTTTGATTCTGGATATAAACAACTTGCACGTCAGCAGAGATGCGGTGATTGATGCACTGACCAAAGAAAACATAGGTGTCGGCGTGCATTATATCTCGATACATAGACAACCATATTATCAGGATAGATTTGGAATTCCCGATAGCAGACTCCCAAACGCAACCTTCATTTCCGACCGAACGCTTTCTCTACCGCTATCCTCGGGAATGACCAAACAAGATACGTATGATGTAGTCACCGCGGTAAAAAAAATACTGAATTATTATAAACGATGAAAATTTTCCACCTGCTCAGCAACTGGAAATGGACTGAACGGTCTGAACCGGCAGTAGAGCTGGCGTTGTCAGAAAAAAAATTGGGGGCGGATATCACCTTTATCTGCGGGCGATCACCGAAAGAATCGGAAAACGACGTCGCTTACAACGCCCGTCTCAAGGGACTTGACAAGATAATAGAACTTGAAATGCCTAAACATTTCAAACTCAAATCAATTTTCCCTGACACACGAAATCTCAGAAAACTGATTAAAGAGTTGCAACCAGATGTGATTAACTGTCATATGCAAAATGCTCATCTAACTGCGGCACTTGCTGTTGGCAAGGCTCGGTTACCTTTGATCATCAGAAGCTGCTATCGGCCTGAAGGACCGGGAACCGGTTTTAGAAACAGACTCCTTTATACATATAGAACCTCTGGAACGATTGTAATCGGGGAGAAAGCCAGGCATAATGCCCTCAAACGATTCCATTTTTCAACAAATAAAGTAAAAATGGCTGCCCCAGGTATCGATATCGGTCGTTTTTCGCCAAAAAGGGATTTAAGTGATGGAGAAATAAATTTTGGCTTTGACCAGTCAAGCTTTGTCATGGGAATTGTGAGCCGAATCAGGGAGGCACGACGCCTTGACATTGCCCTGGATGCACTCCATATCCTCGCGGCAAGATATCCCCAGCTACGCTTTCTCATTGTCGGTCGAGGAAGCCGGGGAGCGGTGGAAAACATCATCATGAAGCCATTGCGAAAAATGGGGCTGGAAAACCGGGTATGCCTGGCTGGATACTGCCGTCATGACCGACTGGTGGCTGCCTATCATGCCATGGACGCCTTGGTCTACCCTATACCGGGAACAGATAAAACATGCCGAACCGTAAGGGAAGCCATGGCCGCCGGGGTGCCGGTTATTGCCCCCTCAACTGGATTTCTACCGGAACTTATCAGTAATGGTAACAATGGCTACCTCATTGATATGCGTAAAGATACACTTGCAGAGACTATCAGTTCCATGATTGAAAATCCCCATACTGTCGGCACATTATCAGAAAGGGCATTTAAAACCGCCCAAAACAGATTCAGCTCCTCTGCCAGGGCGGAAAAGACTCTTTCATTTTATGAGCACCTCAGGTGAATGGAAATAACGGCGTCTCCACTCTTAAAACCGACTTCACAAATGATCGCCCAAACAACCCAGCAAAATAATTCCCATATTCTTTCCCATGGATTAATTACCTCTTTGGAAGATGAGCTAGCCGGCTTTCAAATTTCTGTTACTCCTCTTCATCCAGATTTTAAGCTTGACTATCTCTTTTCAAGCTTAGTACGCTGTCACAAGATCAAAGATAGTAACCGGCGACAGGTATTTCTCTTTGAGACCTCCCTAGGTGATTATTTCCTCAAACTCAGCCGCCTGGACAGGGATAAAGACCGCTTCCGACATACAATCCTCCCCCAGCGCAAGTGGGCTGAATGGAAAAACCTCAAGCGGCTGCAGAAGCTTGATATAGAGGCGGCTGAACCGATAGCAAAAGGCAGCAGACCAAGCCCCCCTCCAAAAAGTTTTTTCATTTTGACGAAAAAGATCAACGGCAGACATGTAAACGGGCAAACCCTGTCAGAAGCCAGAGCCTTGGGAAAATACATAGCTCATCTTCATTCCCATGGCATCTATCATGCCGATCTCCATACGGGAAATATTATCATTAATCTCAAGAATCAACCGTACCTGATCGATGTCCAGGAGGTTTTCTTTCTCTATCGACTACCTCGATGGCTCAGAATTCGCAATTTGGGAAAGTTTTTTTTCAATTCTGAACATCCTTCATGGATGACGGAGTTTTTAAAGACTTACAATGTGGCCTTCAAACAGCCGGTAACCGAAAGAGAAGTTGAAAAAGCCGTTAGTGTTCATTTACGGCATCACCTGCACTCAAGAACAAACCGCTGCTGTAAAAACAGTTCTGAATTTGAGATTGTCAAAGAACCGCGGTTCAAAGGGTATAAAAAAAGAGGTTTTAACTGGGGGCGGCAGGAGTTAGAAAAGGCCTTACGGGAGGCAACCTCACTGAAAGAGGACCGGGTTTTCAAGTATCATGATCTTTGTATCAAAATTTATCCCCGGAAGTTGTTCCACCACGACCGGTGTTTCACCAGCTGGAAAATATCCCGAGCCTTTGAGATACTGGGGATCCCTGCACCACGGGCATACGCGTATTTTAAAATGGGAACCAAAAGTTATTTTTTATCAGAATTGCTGGTTGACAGCATGACGCTTAACGACTACCTCTCCTCCCTCACCAATAAACAGGAAAAACGCCGGGCGATTATAAAATTCGCCTTATGGATGAAAAAAATTCATGCTCACCAGGTAAGGCAGAGGGATTTTAAATCCGACAATGTCTTGTGTGAAAATGGTAACTTTTTCATGATTGATCTGGACAATGTCAGGATTGGTCGACTTACGGATAAACAGAAAGTCATCAATCTTGCCCAACTGAACTCATCATTGAGTAATATGATTTCCCGCAGGGATCGCTTACGTTTTTTTTACCACTACGCGACCAAAGATGAATGCTCAAGAAACCGTCGACGAAGCATATACAAAAAGGTGTGGGAAATTTCGCAAACAAAAACCACAAAAACATTTAACCTTGAACTGGAAAGATTATGAGAAAAAAAGGATTTAGCCACTTAATCCTTGACAACCAGCCAATGGTCCAGATCACGCCTGATCATGGCAGCAAAACTTAGAACCTGCTCACGATAGTACTCGATCACATTTTCCTGCATATCTACCGGCATCGAAGGATAGCGCCCCGGATTCACTGCCCCAGAGAAAACCGGATTAAACTCAGGGTCAACCCCCACAAACTCAAATAATTCCTTTGCCAGGTCATGTGGTCGCTCCCGAATATCATCAAAGAGAAATACCCCGATATCCGGGAAAGACCGGCGCCAGAAAGAAAGCAGATCGGCGTAATGTCCCTGCAGCCGGAGCCAGCGGCCATCCTCTTCAAACATCTGCTGAAACGGAACAATGCGCTTGTGGTTTCGCTCCCGGCGATTCCGCCAGAACCAGTAGTGAGACCACGCTCGTTGGATCGGATTGCGGAAAAAAGCAAGCACCTTTACCTTTGGATAACGCTTTTTAAGTTCATCCCGAGCCGACGGATTATTCCTCCAGAATAGAAGTTTTCGCCGCGGATTCCAATTCGGGTAGAACTCTTTTATGGCTGATTCAGGACGCGGAGAATAAATATAATTAACTGAAAACTCTCCGGCAATCCCGTCTCCCCGGCCTTGAAACCACTTTTCGTACCAGTCGTATCCCCGGTGAAAATGATGGATAAAAAAACTGATCTCCTTCTTTTGAATCAGAACCTTGGGATGCTGGGCCAGGATCTCCCCGGCCCAGGTGGTTCCACTCTTCTGAACACCGATACCGACGAAATCAGGCCCACGATTAACCCCTGTAACAACTTCCACAAAACCTCCTGATACATGTTGCTGTTTCATCCGCTCACCCTGCTTTTCCATATCGTTGAAAACTTTTCAAAGTAAACTGTTGACCTCCACAAGCCATATGTATTAAATTCCGATGATATTTTTTTAGGCTACCTTGAAAAATTGTCTTTAATTTCGGCATCTTTTTTGAATGAAAACGGTGAATATATGAGCGATTATCTGGACGCGATCCATGATCTTTTCAACAACCCTGACCTTCGTCGCAAGTTACTCCTGTTACGCTGGCCTTTACTGCTGCTTTTTCTGATCTTGTTGCTAAGCATGATCAAGCCGGAATTCTTCTGGGTTGGGCTGCTGGTTTCCGTGGCCGGCGAGGCTATCCAGATATGGTGTTTTGCCGCCCTCAAAAAGAAGAAAGTCCTGGCGGCCAAAGGCCCCTATGCCCTGGTCAGAAACCCCATGTATATCGGTCGATATTTTCTTATCCTGGGGGGAATAATGATGACCGGAAACATCTGGTTTATAATCGTATTTTCGGTTACCTATTATTTTTATATGGTCAACCGGGTCAAACGTGAGGAAAAGATATTGGTTGAGATTTTCGGTGACGCCTACCGAAACTATTGCCGGCAGGTACATCGTTTTCTGCCCTCATGTAAAAATGTAGATAACCATGAACTGTTTTTCTTCAAATGGGAACTGTTTTTCAAAAACAACGCTCACTTAAACCTGCTCGCCATGATTATCTGCTATCTGGTTGTCTATTATCTCCTGTTTCATTTTTGAACAGCAGAACCATGAAAACATATATCAACCGTGACCAGTTGAACCGACTTACATCACAGATCATTCAGCGGGGCAACTACGCTTCTCCAGAGATCTCTGTATATCTTATAAATGGGAATAAATGGGCGGTAAAAGACTGCAGTTGCATGCAGCCCTTTCTCAAGCAGATAATCGGCAGACGCTATCAAAATCGTGAAATCTCCATCTACAAACGTTTGGTAGGAGTTAAAGGTATTCCCTCATTTAAGGGAATCATTGACCAGGATGCTTTTGCCGTTGAGTTTATTGAAGGAAAAACCCTCTCGCGCAAGCTGGCACCGGAACTACTGAACAAAGCACTCGACAACCTCGAAAAAGTTATCAATGCAATTCATGAAAGAGGGGTCGTTCATCTGGACTTGAAGCAAAAAAGAAATGTTCTGGTTAAATCTTCCGGCCAGGTAGCGGTTATTGATTTCCAGTCTTCCCTTTTTTTCAGCCAAAGCCCATTGGGCCGCTTGATGATTTCACTGCTGAAAGGCAGGGACAAGGCCGGGTTGGTAAAGTTCAAGGCTAAATACGCCCCCGCTATTCTGACCCCTGAAGAGAAGAGAAAATATAAGCGAGATCAGATACTCAGCGGACTCTGGCCTTTCAGCCATTTGGGAAGACTGGTCAGGCAGATTTTCAAAAATTGAACCAGAATCAATAAGGTCAGCGATTCAGAGCTTCGTAAATCTTCCCTCTCACCTGGGTCACGGTAATTTTTCTCATACAGCGCCGGCTGAGGCCGGGGCATCGCTTTTTGTAGCACGGAGCACAGGCAACCCCTGACTGCACCACCAGGTGTTCACTGCCGTACGGAGCCACACGTTGGGCTGATGTGGGACCAAAAAGTGAAACATAGGGAGTTCCCACGGCCCCGGCCATATGGGCCGGCCCGGAATCAGGCCCAACCGCGACTTCCGCCACTTTAAGCACCGCGGCAACTTCCAGCAGAGAAGTCTTGGCAACCAAGTTGGTCAACGACGGGGAATTAATATCCTCGGCAAGTTGCAGTGAAAGTCCCTCCTGGGAACGATCACCCAGAAGGACAACCTGCCATTCGCCGGAATCAATGAAATGTTTTGCCAGATCACGGTAACCTTCGAAAAACCAGTTTTTTGATTCCCAGGAAGATCCTATGACTACGGCAACAATGGGACCATTAATATCAGAAAGAATATCCGGCAAAACCGACTTGAAATCAAATGATGAAAATCCAAAGTCAAGTACAGCCGGAGCAGGCAAGCCAAGATATTCGGTAAATTTCAGGTAATGCTGTACTTTTGGCAGCCGATCACTGAAAAAATCGATTTTTTCATTATTGAAAAGCCAGTTGAATTCTTTAGCGTTACGGCGATTAAATCCCACCCGTCTTTTCGCCCGCGAAAGTAATGAGAAAAAACCGCTTTTAAAATGCCGCTGCAGATCTAAAGTAATATCAAAATGTTCCTGATCCAGAGCCTTTTTCAACTGCCATAGCGCTGTCATACCCTGGTCGCGCTTAAAAACGAGTACTTTATCAATATCCGGATGAATGGTGACCAGTTCTACCCATTTTGGTTCCACCAGCCAGGTAATTCTACTGTTTGGCAGATTTTTTTTAATCTGGGATACGAGGCTGAGGCCACGCACCACATCCCCAAGTGAACCCATGAGAATAATCAGGAATGCTTCGCCTGTTTGTCGCACTGGTTTGCACCTCTGCTTCGCTTGCGCCCTGAGCAACAGCGAGGAAGTGCCCTTGGGGTGCTTCGCACGGGGACAGAATTGAATTCTGTCCCCACATC
>JAYEKE010000165.1:0-22235 GCA_034660915.1 Pseudomonadota bacterium | reverse complement strand
ATAGACACGATCACTGCTGTCCACCAACACATTTCCCGGATGCAGATCAACATGATGGAGATTATTTTCAATCAGCAAGGCTACCTGGCTTACAACTTTTTCCATTATCGTTCGCGCCCGCCCTTCGTCCACACAACTAAGCTCTGCTAGTGTTTGCTGCTCTTTAATCTCCTTTAAGACCAGCCAGGCTCGGTAAAATAACTTTCCCTGCCAGGCATAGGCAACCGGTTCCGGAACATTGACCCCTGAGTCAGCCATCGTCTGCAAGATTTCATATTCAATCTGGGAACGAGTTTTACCCCATTTTACATAGGTGGAATTTACCAGATGCCGCAGGAACCCGCCACGTTGATAATATTTGATGACAACTGAACCTACCCCCTTAAGATAGGTTTTCATTACAGCTCCCCTGCCACCCATGGCCGAATCAGGAACAGTCGTTGGAACATTAAAAAATTGGATGAATTGATCGAGATGCTGCCCGGTCAGTTCAGCTGCTGAACCAAAATGATATGAATCATGGACGCGCTCGATTACCACTTCCATAGACAACCTATTTCAGTTTTCATCCGGAAACCACCGTTTCCTAATCCAGCAAATCTTCAAGTACATCCAACGATTCGACTGCCGGCGCGTCAGCCGGCTGATAGCCAAAACCGATAAAGGGAATCCCGGCAGCCCGGCTGGCCTGATAATCCAGATCAGAATCACCGATATATAACGCGGCCTGCGGCTCAACCTGAAACAACTCCAGGGCCCGGTGCAGCATATCAGGATGAGGTTTGGGACGTGGCACATCACCGGCGGTTACCAGGTGCTGAAAGTATGGCTGCAGCTGAAAATGCAGACTGATCAAAGCCATGGAATCGGTACGATTGGTGGCAATCCCTAGACGATAACCTTCTTTTAGACGGCCAAGGATCGCATGCAGCCCCGGCTGTGGTTCCATCAGGGGAATGAATTGCCGGTAATCGACGGTCCTGGCATAGGTCAGCACCTCTTCATAACGCTGCCCCCGACCGAAAAAATGTTCAAAAACCTGGTGGCTTGAATAGGTGTGCAGAACTTTCAGCCGTTTTGAATCATCGGCGGCAACCACCGGCCTGCCGAAAAACTTGAAGATGTGGTTGTAAAAAGCCAAATTGGCGGCTTCACTGGCAAACAATACTCCGTCACAATCAAAAATAATCACCCGGGGCGCAGCTTTAACCATCATTTTTCACTCCGGGACAAGAACTTCTCATCCAGCCGCCCGCCAATTGACCGCCAACTGCCATGGCGATGAAAATCGGAATAAAAGCATAGCCCAAGCCCAAGCTCAAGCGCAGCAAGATAATCAGGGGTATGGACAGGTGAACATAAAAAAACCAGGCAGGCGAAAACTTTCGCACCCCGGCCCGCAGATATCCCAAGGGCATATTGACCCCAAAAGCTACCAGGGCCACCAGAAAAATTCCCTGCCAAAGCGGTAAATGCCAAACATGCATAATTCTATCATTTCCTCTTTTGTTGATTCAGTTTTTCATAAGCCTCGATCTGCTCGGCGAAGCTGAGTTTTCTGATTCGGCAGCCACGGCCGTCAGCACACTCTCCCCGACATATCCGGCAGCGGTCATCACCACACCACTGGCAGAAACGGCAGTCAGCACAAGGGTGCTTCTGCTTTTTCGCTGTTGTCATATCCAGATTATCAACCATGCTGAAAAAAATTCACAGGGATGTTCCGGCATGGCTCTCGCTCATTCTCGCCGGCCGTCCATGGCCGGCTTCCGAGGCGTCCGCCGCGAATCACATCGTGTGATTCGTTCGGCGGCCAATACCGCTATGAGCCAAGCCCGAACATCCCTGTAATCTCCCTGGCTATGCAAGTCAAAAAGTTGAGTTATTCCTAAATTAAGCGATTAGCTTTTAGCAGTTAGCTGTTGGTTTAATGATTACAGGATGTTTTGTTATTACAAACTTTCACCAATTGGGTGTTATTCCTCACTAACGTAACGTCTTGCGTTTTCAAAGCTAAACGCTAATGGCTAACCGCTAATCGCTCAACTTAGGTTCTTATATCCGTATTATCAGCCATGCTGAAAAAAATCCCGGGCCAGCTCGACAATTTTCTCTCGTGGCTGATATTCCAAAGCCTGCATGGGCAGTGATTCCCTGAGCTTCTGACCATAATTTTTGGTAACAATCCGGTCATCGGCAATCACCACCAGCCCCCGGTCGTTCTGGCTGCGGATCAGACGGCCAACTCCCTGTTTTAAGCGAATAGCTGCCTGGGGCAGGGCATAATCCCGAAAAGGATCGCCACCATTGGCAGAAATAAATTCAGAGCGAGCCTGAACCACCGGTTCAGTAGGCACCTTGAACGGCAGACGGACAATCACCAGGGTTTCCAGCGCCCGGCCCTTGACGTCCACCCCTTCCCAGAAACTGGCCGTAGCCAGCAACACCGCCGCCGGATTATTCTTAAAATCATGGAGCAGTTTATGGCGCTGGCCTTCACCCTGCTGAAAAAGCAGAAATCCCTGGCCGGCCAGGAGCTCACGGCAGCGCGTAGTTACCTGGTTCATCATCGCATAGGAAGTAAAGAGAACCATGGTGCGGCCGCCAACCGCTTTAATCAGTTCTGCCAGAAAGATGCCCAGTTGATCCCGATAATCTTTCTGGTCGGGCATCGGCAAATCCCGGGGAACCAACAGCCGGCAGTTTTTCCGATAATCAAAGGGGCTGTCAAGCAGCAGGATTTCAACCGGGCTGGCCGCCGGCAATCTCGAAAGGCCTGATCTTTCCAGAAAATAAGCAAAATCACGACCAACCGCCAGGGTGGCCGAGGTCATAACCACCGTTTCCAGGCGGGTATAAAACTTTTCAACCAGCACCGCCCCCACATCCAGAGGCGCCATGATCACCTTGAGATTCAACCGTCGTCCACGACTGATTTCAACCCAGTAAATGATACCGGGATCCCTTTCCTCGGCCAGGAAAAAACGGCTGAACACCCCCACATACTGCCGCAGTCGATTGCCGATCCCCCGCAATTCCGCCAGCAGAAAATCAAAACTTTCCACCGGCAGCAGGCCATCCCGAATGCCTTCCTCTATTCCTTTATCCAGGTTTGACAAAGCGCTGAACAAGGGCGCGAAAAATTCTCTCAGCTCCCGGGCCAGGGGGATAATCTCACTTTTCCAATACTCTGAGCCACGGTCACTTTCCGTTATCCGTCTTTTATACGTACCCGGTTTGTCCCGCGTTGTTTCCGCTTCCAGGCCCAGAAAGGCCGCCTGCCAGCGACTGAAAAAATCTCCCATTTCCCCGGCAATAAAACCCACCGCCGGCAGGATATCCGCGTCCAGACCGGCCAGCAGATTTTCCAGAGATTCATACTGATTCTTATGAACAATTTTCTGCAGTCGCTGATAGATCCGGGCCAGGACGCCGGAGTTGGTCCGTTTACGATGGGCCAAGCGCCCCAGCACCCGGGTCAGACCAAGACGGGAGGCATTTTCACCCATATAGCCAGTGGCCACATCCTCCAGGTGATGGGATTCATCAAGAATTACCGCCTCATACTTGGGCAGCAGGCCAAAACCCGCCGGCAGGCCAAGATCGGCAAATAAAAGATGGTGATTGACAATCAACAGCTGGGCGGTAGCCGCCCGGCGTCGGGCCCGGTAAAAAAAACAGTTTTCATAATGGGAGCATTTGGCCCCGAGACAGATATCCGCCTCGCTGTTGCACAACTCCCAGACATCATGTGGCGGCATAATCGGCAGATCGGCCAGGCTGCCGTCACTGGTGATTTCAGACCAGGCAACGATCTCACCAAGGAAATCACGCTCCTGCTTCTCCAAACCCGGAAGCAAGGTTGAATCAGCTCCCAACTCGTCAATTTTACGCCGGCAGAGATAATTTCCCCGCCCCTTGACCAGCGCCGCCTTCACCGGGATATCCAGATGATCGGTAAGCAGTGGCAGGTCTTTCTGCAGCAGCTGTTCCTGGAGATTGATGGTATTAGTGGAAATCACCACCCGTTTTTCATTGGCCAGGCTCCAGAGCGCAGCTGGAATCAGGTAGCCAAGACTTTTTCCCACCCCGGTCCCCGCTTCAATCACCACTATCCCGCCTTGATTGAAAGCCCCGTTCACCGCCATAGCCATCTTCTCCTGGGCCAGGCGATATTCATAAGACGGCATCCGCTCCGCCAGACAGCCGCCGGGCAGAAAAAAATTCCTCACTTGATCAGGATCGACCAGTTCCGGCTTTGCGGTTCCCAGGGGTTCAACCACCGCGTAAACTTCGGTAACCTGGTTGTTGATAATCAGACTGCCGACCCCCTGTGATCCCAGTTCAGAAGCCAGCATAATATCCGCTGCGGATGGAGTCAGCTTCCCGGATGGATGATTATGAATCACCAGGTCACCGGCCTTGACCACGTTCATCAACGCCGCCGTCATCTGCCGGTTGCCACGGCTTAAGACCGATGCTTTAACCACCAGCCGCTGCCGGTCTTCCCAATGGCCATGAAAAAGCACTTCGTTGCCGTTGCCGGAGTTGATCTGCCGGCGAATAAATTCGATCACCGGCAGGGAAAAATACTGTTGCGGATGGGATGGCGGCAGGCTGGTTTTAATTTCAGGCATAGGCAATATTGAAACCGTCAAACTCGCCCTGAAACTCCTGCCAGTCATACGACAGGTCCATCACCCGGGCCATGGTCGGACCGCGGCGGCACCAGGCAAGTAATTCTTGCAGCCGTTCTTCTTCACCTTCGGCAACAATCCCGACACTGCCATCAGAATTATTCCACACTGAACCAGCAAGTGACAGCTTTTCGGCCTCTTCCCGGGTCCGGGCCCGGAACCAGACCCCCTGAACCTTACCAGACACTCTGATTGTTAATCGTTTTCGCATCATGAAAAAAAATGGGGACAGACCCCGTTTTTCCATTCTCTTCTGTCGCGTAAAAAGTTATGACTCAACTTTCTGAGTTGCTCTGAAAACAGCGAAAGAAATCTCCAGTGATGTTCCGGCATGGCTCTCGCTCATTCTCGCCGGCCGTCCATGGCCGGCTTCCGAGGCGTCCGCCGCGAATCACTTCGTGTGATTCGTTCGGCGGCCAATACCGCTATGAGCCAAGCCCGAACATCCTGCTAATATGTCCCTGGCAACGCAAGTCAGAAAGTTGAGTTATGATCAATGCAGAAGAACGGGGTCTGTCCCCATTATTCCCATTTTTTCCCAGCTGAGAATTTTTTTGTCCATCACCTGCCGCCAGGCGTCAAAATGGTAAACAATAGGTTCCGCAGTCGGGATTTCCAGGGTTCCAATAGCCGCGGCATCAATTTCGTCCAGGTGCATCATCAAAACCCGCAGCACGTTGCCATGGGCTACCAGCAGTACATTCTTCCCGGCGGCCAGATCCCCGGCGACGGTCCGGCAATAAGCTCCCCAGACCCGAGCCGCGGCCTGTTTCAAACTCTCGCCTCCCGGCGGGGCGATCTCATAGCCACGATGCCATAATCGGTAAATCTCAGGGCCATATTTTTCCCTGACCGCGTCCTTTTTCAGCCCTTCCAGCTCACCATAGCTTCTTTCATTGAAATCTTTCAAGCGGATGACCGGGATGACCGGTACCGGCATCCCCATGGTCCGCACCATGGTTTCCAGGGTAACAACCGCCCGAGTCAGGAAAGAACAATAGGCCACATCAAAGGTATATTTATCCAGCAGAGCACCTGCCTGTTTAGCTTCCAAAACCCCTTTTTCAGTCAATGGCACATCGACGGAACCGGTAAAACGATTCTCCAGGTTCCACAATGACTGGCCATGACGAACCATCACCAGAACAGACATAAGTTCTTACTCCTGTTTCTCATCATCAGGCGGCAAGCTGCAGCGTTTTTCCAGAATATATCCCCGATTATAAATATAATGAACAATGATCATGACCAAAATAGTTCCCACACTGATTCCCATTTCCATGGCGTAAGCATGATGATCATAGCTGCCGATGGACATTTCAGCTTCAACAATCAAAATCCGCCGTATACTGGAAATAATACACACATAAATAAAAGGATTCAGGGTAAAAGGCTCTTTTTTCAGTACCGCTAACACCGGCCAGAGGATTTCCATAACAATAAGAACCAGCAAAACCATATTCACTGCTTTCAACAGGGAATGAATATCAAAGCTTTTAAAACTCATGACGGCATAAACCATGATAGACAAAGCGATGAATACCAGAATCAGGGCCACCAGCATATGCACAAGCTTATCAAGGCCAAATAGCCATTGCACGGGTCGGTGCAACAAATCACGACCGGATTTTTCCCCGGCATTAAAGCTTTTTTTCATCATTACCTCCTGATTCTCTCTTACAACCAGTTTCCAGTAATTTATATCATTTTGGTATATTTTACAAAGCTTTTTCTCCCTGAAAGGCCGACATTGCTTTGACATCCTAAACTTTTTATTCTACTACTGTTTCATGGATATGACTACCATTGATCTGTTGCTGCCAGGCTTACAGAAAGTGTTGCCGGGATCATTCATCCGCAAGGTTCACCAGATGACCGGCTGGCACCTGCTGTTCAAACTTGGCGGTCGCCATGGATCCCACAACCTGCTCTGCTCCCTGGCCCCCATAGATCCAGGATTACATATCAGTACGGGACGGTTTTTCAACCCGCCCCGTCCTTTACGTTTCTGCGCTTTTCTCCGTCACCACCTTCAGGGGGCTATGATCCAGTCGATAGAGAAAATCCCCAATGATCGCATTATCATCATCCGCTCAGCCAGAGCTTCAGGCGATCCCCTGGCCCTGATTATCGAACTGACCGGAAAGCGCGGCAATCTGATCTTCGCCCGGGGGGAATCACTGACCATTGAAGAATTGCTGCTGCCCCACCACCCGGCAGCAGCCAATCGCCTGCGCCAGGGAGAAAATTATACTCCCCCACCCCTGCCGCCAGAACTTAACAAATCTGCTGAGACCGGTAAAAAATCCTTCCTGGAAGCGGCTATCAAGGAAACTGACAATACGAATCCTCTTTTTTACCATCAGCTTTACGACCGCTGGTTCCTGCCTCGCTACCGGGAAAAATACGACATCATTACCCGGCAGCAGATTATCAGCCATTTGCGGAAGAAACAAAAACGCCTGAAACGCAAAATCGGAAAGGTTGAACGGGAAGCGGCGGATAAGCAACAGCACCTGAAGCTGGAGCCTTTTGGAGAATTATTAAAAAGCTCGCTGCACCGGATCAAACGTGGAGATCGGGAGGCAAAAGTGATTAATTACTGGTCACCAGACCTGGAAGAAGTCAACATCCCCCTTGATCCGGCGCTCAGCCCGATCCAGAACCTGGAAAAACTTTACAAACGGGTTAAAAAGGCCAAACGCGGCCTGGCAATGATCGAAACCCGCCTGGCCACCAGCCGCGGGGAACTCCATTATCTGGAAGATCTGGCTTACCAGGTTGAACAATCCCGGAACCAGGAAGAACTGAGCGAGTATGCTACCATCCTGGGCATCAGCGCCCGAGAACATGGCCGCCAACCTCATGAACAAGAGGGAAGGGAGAAGAAAACCCACGCCGGCCGTCAGCTTAAAGGAGTGAACACCGAACAACTGGCCAGTGGCGCAACCATCACTATTGGCAAAAGCGCGGCCGGCAACGAGGAAATTTATCGCCATCTCAGCAGCGCCAATGACCTCTGGTTCCATGCTAAAGACATTCCCGGTGCCCATGTGCTGCTGAAAACCCCCAATGACAGACCGGCAACAGAAACTGAAATCAAAGCCGCGGCCAAACTGGCAGCCATCAATTCACGCGGGAAAAATGATACCCGGGTGGAAATAATGTACCTGCCCAGAAAATATTTAAAAAAACCCAAAGGAGGAAGACCGGGGCAGGTCCTTATTCATGGACCGCAGCAAACAATCACCGTCAAATTGACGGCATAAACCGACAGCTTTTCCCTGACTTTCATAACCCTTTTCTTGCGCGGGTTTGACAAGGTAGTGAAACTCCCGGGGGCATTTAGCAAGGGGTTTCGGTAAATACTCTCACAGAGGCACAAACCAGTCACAGAGAACCCCAGTCATTTGCCCTCTGTGACTCCGTGTCTCTGTGAGAAATAATAAAAATTTGTCAATCTATAGACAAAGTCGAATATTTACAAAAAATGACAACTATGATACTCATATTTATTGTAACTCAACTTTCTGAGTTGCTCTAAAAACAGCTAGACTGTGGGGCGCGCTAAAGCAATGTCCCCGATTGTCCGCTGCGAATCACAATGGGGGACAGTTTTAAAACTGTCCCCAACCAGGCGGCCAATACCGCCTGCCTGTCGGCAGACAGGCTATGAGCCAAGCCCGAACATCCTGCTAATATGTCCCTGGCAATGCAAGTCAGAAAGTTGAGGAGAAAGATTATGGCAGTGGTTGAAGCCCGAGGGCTTGAAAAAACCTATCAGGCCGGTGATATTGCAGTCAAGGCCATCCGGGGAGTTGATTTCACCATTGAACCGGCATCTTTTGTCTCATTCATCGGCCCTTCAGGAAGCGGCAAGTCCACTCTGCTCAACATGATCGGCTGCCTTGACCCGCCCACCGGAGGCACGCTTACGGTGATCGGCAAGGACATTGCCGCCTTAAACCGTCAGGAAGCGGCCCGTTTCCGGGGCGAGCATATCGGTTTTGTTTTCCAGGATTTCAACCTGATTCCAGTTCTCACGGTTTTTGAAAATGTGGAGTATCCCCTGGTTATGGTCCAGAACTGGCCGAAGCAGAAACGACGGGAACGGGTTCTGGAGCTCCTTAAGGCTGTGGGGATGAGCGACCAGATAAACAAATATCCGAGCCAGATTTCCGGTGGCCAGAAGCAGCGGGTGGCGGTCGCCCGGGCCCTGGGAACCAATGCCAAACTGGTGCTCGCTGACGAACCCACTGCCAACCTGGACCGGAAAACCGCCAACCGAATTATTGAGTTGATGCAGGAGATGCGGGCTGAGTTTGGCACCACCTTCATCTTTTCCACCCATGACCCCAGGGTGGTGAAAAATGTGGAGACCATTTTCACCCTTGAAGACGGTAGATTGCTGGAGGAGGGAAATCATGGGTAATGTCATCAAGCTGGCCATCCGCAACCTGCAGCGCTATAAACGGCGCACCCTGCTGACCTCCGCGCTGATCACCCTGGGGGTGGTTTCCGTTTTGCTTTTCATCTCCGTATCCGGATCATTCAAGGCAATGATGATCGGCCAGATAACCGATTCCATGCTCGGCCATCTCCAGGTGCATCGTAAAGGCTACCTGGCCTCTGTTGACAGTCTGCCCCTGGATCGCAACCTGCAGGGCAAACACGTTGCCAGGGTAAAGGAGATCCTGGACAGTAATGAGGCAGTGGAGGCTTATTCCCTGCGGATCAGGCTCGGCGCCATGTTCAGTAATTTCACTGAAACAACCAATATTCGCTTAAACGCCGTCAACCCAAAACAGGAGATGGCGACCGTGCCCATGCTTGCTGAGCGCATCATCAAGGGCAAAAAGGAGGGACTCCTGGAAAAAGGTGAAATTCTCGTTCCTGAGCTCATTGCCAGGGGCATGAAGGTCAGCGTCGGCGACACCATTGTCCTGGTGGCCACCAACAAAGATGGCTCAGTGAACGGCCAGCCCTTCGTGGTCCGCGGTATCCTGGAGGGGATTTCCGGCCCCGGCGGCCGGGACGGGGTAATTCATTTGAGCGATGCCAGAACGCTCTTGCGTATTGAGGATAATGAGATCAGTGAGATCGCCATTCGCCTGCGGAATATGGACTCGATGGCCCCACTCTTTGCCGGATTGCAGGAACAACTGGGATCCATTAAAAACAAAGCGGACAAACCGGTATTCGAGGTTCATACCTGGGAAAAACTGTCACCTTTTTTCAATATCGCCCGCATGATTGACCTGATGACTTTGTTTATCAGGATCATGCTGGTGGCCATCGTCCTGGTGAGCATCATGAACGTGATGATAATGGCGGTCTATGAACGCATCAATGAAATCGGCACCATTGCCGCCATCGGCACCGTGCCTGGCAAGATCCTCTCGCTTTTTGTGGTTGAGGGTTTCCTGCTGGGGATATTCGGTGCCTTAATCGGCGTGGTCATCAGTCTGGCGACTATTGCCGGGATGAACGCGGCCCAAATCAGTTTTGATTTCGGCCGCCAGAAGGGATTGCTGCTGGCTCCGAGTATTGCCGCCAGTGATGTGTTTACCGTGGCCGCCATCGTTATTGGCATCGCGGTGCTGGCCAGCCTGCAGCCGGCCTGGAAAGCGGCCAGGATGGATCCCATAACCGCATTACGACACGTTTAACTTTTATGGAAAAACCCATGAACATCAAAAGCACACACATTTTTATAATCGGTTTCACCCTCGTCCTGTTTTCTGTTTTTGCCCCGAAAACAGAGGCTGAAACCATGAGGATTGCCGTGGCCTCTTCGGCTCAGGCAAAGGATGCGACCATCAGCCGGCAGGCCGGGAGAACCCCTTATTTTTTGTTTTTTGATGGCCGGGGTAATTTTCTCGAAAGCATTGAAAATCCTGTTAGAGATCAGTCCCGCAAAGCCGGACCAGACGCTGCTTTATTCCTCGCTGACCAGGGAGTGACGCTGGTTATCGCCGGAGAATTCGGCAAAAAGATGAAACAAGCATTGGAAGAACATCATATCCACTATATTGAAAAAACAGGAGTTGTTGACCATGTTGTACAGACAATTATCCAAGACCGTTAGCCGAGCCATCCTTTTGGTAATCATTTCGTTTTGTTTCCTCGGCAGCGCCGCCCTGGCCCTGGATGGCAACGAGATCCTGCGACAGGTTGACCGCAATATGCAGCCGCCATCCTACGAAATGTATCGCAAGCTGATCAACATTGAACCCGACGGCAGGAAAAAGGAGTTTGTGCTCTACACCGTTAAGAAGGGACAGGACAGGATGGTGGCTCTCTTCCTCTCCCCGGCCAGCGAAAAGGGTCGTGCCACCTTGCGCCTGGGGGACAATATGTGGCTCTATATTCCCAATGTAGGCAAGCCCATACGCATTACCAGCCTGCAGTCCGTGGTGGGGGGGATCTTTAACAACTCTGACATTCTGCGTCTTGACTATCACGTGGAGTATGACGCTGAAAAGATCACCGACCAGGGAGAAAACTACCTGCTGGAGCTGAAGGCCAAATCCGCTGCGGTAGCCTATGACCGGCTCGAAATGCAGGTCGATAAAAAAACCCTGCTGCCGACCACTATTGAGTGCTACGCCATCAGCGGCATGCTGATCAAAACTCTGCGTTACGCAAAAATAGAGGATTTTGGCGACGGTCTCATAAGGCCCTCGGTACTTGAGACCGACAGTCCCCTTAACAAGGGCTATCGGTCAGTGATGATTTTTGCCAAGGTCCGGAAAAAGGAACTGGCAGATGAGGTTTTTACCCTCAATTATCTGCCCAAGGTTCATGAGCTGCGTTAAGGGACAAAATCTGGTTTTTTTTTGCCTTGCCTTGATTGCCGCCGGACTGCTGTTTTTTTCTCCCTTTCCGGTTCAAGCCGGTGAAGAGTTCAGTTTTAAGGTTGAGGAGTTCGAAAAAAAGAGCTTTGAGTGGGGAGGCTATGCCGAGCTCAAATGGGAACATATGAATCTCAACCAGGGCTCTGCTTTTGAGATGCTGAACCTTGTCGGGAAGTCCAGATCAACCCTGGATCGCTTCAGCGGTACCCTGCAGATTGATGGCAGTTATCTTAACGGCATAACCAGCTTGAACTGGACCATGCAAGCCAGTGGGCAGCAGGATGACAATGATTGGTATGATCGAGCGGATATTTTTGAAGCCTATGCCAGTCTGAAACCAACTCCTCTGTTTACCGCCTCTCTCGGCAAAAAATCATATAAATGGGGCAAAGGTTATGCCTGGAACCCGGCTGGTTTTCTCAACCGACCCAAAGATCTCAATGACCCGGAAGAGGCGCTGGAAGGCTACACTACCTTTGAACTTGACCTGGTAAAAAGCTTTGCCGGAGAGTTGCAGACGCTGGCCCTGACCACCGTGATTCTGCCGGTCTGGGATGAGATCAATGAAGACTTCGGCGAGATCAACAATGTCAACCTGGCGGTCAAGCTCTATCTGCTTTACAAAGATACTGACATCGACCTGATCTGCTACACCGGCAACAGCCGTTCAAGCCGTTACGGGCTTGATTTTGCCAAAAATCTGGCAACCAATTTTGAGGTTCATGGGGAACTGGCCTATATTCCCAACCGGAAGACCGCCGTTCTGCATGAAGATGGGGCAACGATACTCCGGGAAAGATCAGTGCTTTCCGGACTTCTTGGTCTGCGCTATCTGTCCGAAAACGATATTACCAGCATCATTGAATATTATCACAACGACAGCGGCTACCGCACCGGAGAGATGGATCGTTTTTACCAGCTGATTGTCGATGGTGATGAGCAATTTTATTCTTCGGGATCTGCTCTGCTGCTCGACAAAGCCCGGGACGTGAGCCGGAAAGGGTATGGCAAACCGCAATCGGGACGCAATTACCTCTATGGCCGCTTCACTCAGAAGGAACCATTTGACATACTCTACTTCACGCCGGGTCTGATAACCGTCATCAACCTCGATGATCACAGCTTTTCAATAAGTCCGGATATTGTTTATACAGGTTTTACCAACTGGGAGATGCGCCTGCGTTGTACATTCCTTGAAGGCTCTTCTTTTACCGAGTACGGCGAGAAACTTATCCGCAACAAGCTGGAATTGCGTCTGCGTTATTTTTTTTGATGCCAAGCGAGGAATTTTGGCCGTCAGGCGAGAATGGGTATAAACCTGACACGGCCAACCCATGACCAGATGGACCGCAGCAAACAATCACCGTCAAGCTGCTAACAGCATAGACCGACAACTCCTCTTCTTCACTTAAAACGTTTCTTAAACTCGCGAATCACAAATCCCAGATGTTCCTGCATCGCCAGTTCGGCATAAACAGGGTCTTTGCCCTGGATGGTTTCATAAATATTTCGGTGATGTTTTAAAATAAGTTCCTGATCCTCACGGCTGGTATAAAGTTTTTCCCTGGTTGATTGGATAGAAAATTCGATTAAATCATAAATAATGTTTATCAAGTGAGAAAAAATAGTATTATTAACCGCGGTGGCAATAGCCATATGAAAATTCAGATCTTTCTTAAAATCAATAATTCCCTGATTAAAATCTTCTTCCATTTCCTCCAGATATCCTTCGATTTTCCGCAGTTGCCCCGTCGTTCTGTTCAGCGCGGCCTGCCTTGCCGCCCATGATTCCATAAACGCCCTGATTTCAGCAAGTTCAAGGATTTTTTTCTTATCTTTCTTCAACAATATTTGAATGGGATTATCCATTGGCTCAGTAATAATATTTCTGACCAGACTTCGACCTCCAGGAACGGTTTTCAGGAAGCCGGATATTTCCAGATAGCTTAGGGCTTCTCTGAGTGAAGCCCGACTGACATTCAGTGTTTCCGCCAGTTTTCTTTCTGCCGGAATTTTATCACCCACTTCAAGCTGACCACTGGCAATATATTCGAGAATATCATTGGCGATTTTTTTCGGCTTTTTTTCAACTGTAATCGGTTTAAATAATTTATCCATTTACAAACCTTTGCTAAAAAAATTGTAACTATTCAGCTTTAGCCAGCTAGCAGCTTGATTCCGCAGGGGACTGAATTTTTTTCACGAAAACCGGGAGACAGATTAAATTTTTTCATTTTGAGATGGTACTAAAATCAATTAAAGATCGATATTGTTCGGTGAAAATCATTCTGTCCCCGAAAAAGAAAAAATAAAATCTGTCCCCTGCAGGTAAAGACAATCCTGCTGAATAGTTACAAAAAATTAAGCTTATCAATAAATTGTATCTCAACTTTCTGACTTGCATTGCCGGAGATACATCATGGGATGTTCGGGCTTGGCTCATAGCCTGTCTGCCGACAGGCAGGCGGTATTGGCCGCCGAACGAATCACACGATGTGATTCGTTCGGCGGACGCCTCGGAAGCCGGCCTGTCTGCGTGCGGCACGCACAGGCAGGCCATGGACGGCCGGCAAGAATGAGCGAGAGCCATGCCGGAACATCTTTGGAAATGTCTTTCAGCGTTTTTGGAGCAACTCAGAAAGTTAAAATTGTATCATATTATCTACAACTATGTATCAATTAATGGACATCCCTATAAAGATCCGGTCAATTGAAGTTTATGCTTCTTCATTTTCTTATAAAGCAAGGTCCGGTGAATACCCAAAAGTTGTGCTGCCCTGGTTTTGTTGTTATTCGCAGCGCTTAATGCCCGGGATATTGATTCCTTTTCAACCGCCACAATAGCATCCTGGAGAGCAAATGAATCCTCAGCTGAAAACTGCTTCGGCGAAAGATGCAGATGCAGCGGCAAATCTTCAGCGACAATAATATCCTTGGTAATCAAGGATAAAATACGGCTGAGAACATTGGCCATTTCCCGAACATTTCCAGGCCAGTCATAATGCTGCAAATTTTCTATAGCGCCGGAAGCTAATACCACTTTTCCACGACCAAACTCTTCACTCAGTTCAGTCAACAGGTGATTGGCAATAGGCAGTACATCTTCCCGCCGCTCCCGCAGGGAAGGAATAGATATAGGAATGCCGCCGAGGCGGTAATAGAGGTCTTGGCGAAAATAACCACCTGCAACCCGACTTTTCAGATCCTGGTTGGTTGCCGTTACCAGACGGAAATCAGAACTGATGAGCTTGATTCCGCCAACCCGTTCAAACTCTTTTTCCTCCAGAACCCGTAATAATTTCGGCTGCATCTCTTGAGATAATTCACCGATCTCGTCAAGAAAGATCGTCCCCCGGTGGGCCAGTTCAAACTTGCCCGGCTTGCCGGTAACCTGCGCCCCGGTAAACGCTCCTTTCTCATAACCGAAAAGTTCTGCTTCCAGCAGGTCACGGGGAATAGCGGCACAATTTATCCGGATAAAAGGCTGCAGGCGCCGGGAACTGGCATGATGTATAGCCTGAGCAAACATTTCTTTGCCGGTCCCCGATTCACCGGTTATCAGAACCGGCAGACTGGTAGCGGCCGCCTTAAGCGCCGTTTTCTTCAACAACCCCATGGTTCTGCTGCTGCCGACAATACTGTCAAAGGTATAACGGGTTGAACGTAATGAAAGAATTTCCTTTTCATAAAGTTTTACCTTTGATTCCAGCAATGAAAGTTTTTTGGCCAGTTTCGGCACATCACGAACATCCTTAAACATCACCTGGCCAAAAACGGCAATCACTTTTCCATCTTTTTTAATGGGAATCCTCTGCACCACCATATCCTGCCCCAGAATATGATGAGATTGGTTTATTTCCGGAATACCCGTTTGGGCGACAATATGCATCCGGGTATTTTCGATTACATCGGTAATATGTCTGCCAAGCTGCTCTTTGGACTCAATACCTAAAAATCTGCCATAAGGTTCATTAAAATGAATGATGTAACCATTCGCATCGGTAACCACTACCCCGTTATAAATACTGTCTATAATCCGTTGACAAAGATCCAGTTGCTGCAATGATTTATTACTCTCAGTTCCGGATTGCAACTCAGATTGAGTCCCTCTCCTCATCGGCAATCACCCCCTGCAACCAGTGTATAAGATTTGCTACAGATAACTACTATACGGCGTAATGTTGTTTGATGCAAGATAAAATTACCTATCCATGAATTATGATCAATTCCTTCAACTAACGGATTTCTATAATAATATTTTATTAAGGTGATTTTTATTCAATATCATTATCTTATCTGGCCTGACTATTGCTTATCTTCTTTATCCATTGTGATTTGATAAAAACTTTTTTAATCTTTCAATTTTTTTTATTTTAATCCTTGACAAAAAGATATCCAGCTATTATGAAATCCCATATTGGTCCGATGGTCAGACCAGCTCTCAGAGATCTAGCCCAACGGCCTCCCTGAAAAGAGCAAAATGGAAATACAAAAGCTTCAACCATAAAAGTACAACATTCTCATCCAGACCATGAGGTTCAAATATGCTCAGCAAAAAAACAGCAATCATAACTGGTGCCGGCAGTGGCATCGGGAAAGCCATTGCCTTACATCTGGCAGCCAATCAGGCTCAGGTAGTAGCCGCCGATCTTAATGAAGCTACTGCCGGGAGCACGGCTGAAGAAATCATCGAAAAAGGAGGTAAAGCGATTGCCGCGGGTTGTGATGTCGCCGATGAAAACAGCGTCAACGATATGGTGAAAAAAGCCATATCCACCTTCAGTTCAGCTGACATTCTGGTCAATAATGCCGGCCTGCAGTTTATCAGTAAAATAGAAGACTTCCCGCTGGAAAAATGGAATCAACTTATTTCAGTAATGCTGACGGGTGCATTTCTCTGCACCAAGGCATGTGTTCCCTACATGAAAGAAAAGTCCTGGGGGAGAATTACCAATATTTCATCGGCCCACGGCAAGGCTCCATCACCCTGGAAATGCGCTTATGTGGCGGCCAAACATGGGATCTTAGGTTTCACCAAGGTAATGGCTTGTGAACTGGCTGAATGGAATATTACCGCCAACTCCATCTGTCCCGGATACGTCCTGACGCCGCTGGTAAAAAAACAGATTAAAGATCTGGCAATCCAATACAACATCAGTGAAGCAGAGGTACCCGAACAGGTTCTCTTAAAAAACCAGCCCTTGAAAAAGATGGTCAGTACTGAAGATTTATCTGCCATGGCGCTTTATCTTGCAAGTGATAAAGCACAGTGTATTACCGGACAGGCACTCAGTATTGATGGGGGCTGGACTTTCTGCTGACAATCAAAGTTTTATGAAGCCATCGCTTCATAATCATAACAACTACAACCGGAGGAGGAAAAAGATGAAAAAAGGATTATGGTTTTTGGTAGCATGTTTATTCACCCTGTCGCTCTTTATCAGCCCTTCAACTGCCGATGCGGCCAAACGGGAAAAATTCGGCGCCGATGCCCGTCATACAGCGGTAAAACGTCTGAAAGTCAAAACTTCCAGCGAAAAACCCATCCGCTGGAAGATGGTTATGCCCTGGTCCAAAGGCCTGCTGTTTTATGAT
The DNA here is from genome assembly GCA_034660915.1 of Pseudomonadota bacterium. Classification (NCBI taxonomy): domain Bacteria; kingdom Pseudomonadati; phylum Pseudomonadota; species Pseudomonadota bacterium. The sequence goes on along the minus strand of JAYEKE010000165.1, from coordinate 5,086 downwards.
TATGCCCAGCATTTTGCCGATTCGGTCCGGCTGGCTTCCGGCGGTCGTCTGCAGATCAAATGCTTTTCAGCCGGCGAACTGGTACCGGCAATGCAATCTTTCGATGCCGTCAGTAAAGGTTCCGCCCAATGCGGTCATGACTGGCCCGGCTACTGGAAAGGCAAAAATGAATCATTTGTCGCCTTTGCCTCAGTCCCGATGGGCATTGATGCCGAATTATACAATATCTGGCTTTATGAACGCGGCGGCGCTGAAATGATGAATGAGCTATATGGCCGTTATAATATGGTTGCTTTTCCCGGCGGTAACGGCGGCCAGGAAATGGGCTTTTTCTCCAACAAACGGGCCACCAAGCTGAAAGATTTTGAGGGCATGAAAGTCCGCACCCCGGGCTGGTTCATGGATATCATGAATAATATGGGTGCATCGGTCAGCCCGCTGCCTGGCGGTGAAGTCTACCTGGCCCTGGAACGCGGAGTTATTGATGCCGCTGAATTTTCAGCACCGGCCCTGAATTATCCCATGGGTTTTGATGAAATCACCAAATACGTCATCGAGCCGGGCGTCCATCAACCATCATGCCAGTTTGGCCTCTTTTTCAACAAGGATGCCTGGAACAAACTGCCGGAAGATCTCAAATGGATTGTTAAAATCTGCGCCAAGGAAACCCAACTCTGGAGTTACAGCTGGACCACTAACCTGAACATTAAAGCAATTGAACTCTTCAAGAAAAATGTTGAATTTGTCAAGATGGATAAAGACACCATCATTGCTTTCAAAAAAACCACCAAAGAATACCTGGATACCCTAAAAGCCAAATATCCGGATGTCAAAAAGGTTCTGAATTCCCAGGAAAAACTGATTGCTGATTTCGCTGACTGGCGCGATATCCGTTCCGGTATTGCCCCCTGGCCCTACGAAACTTTTATCAGCGGCAAAACAAATGAATAACCGCTGAGCTGAGAGCTTGATTGCTTCCGGTATGGGCGCTGACTGAAGGCGCCCATGCCGGATGATTTTCATTTAAAAAACACATAATTCTGGTGATTCTTATGGGCAGGACAATAATCAGCTTGATTGATAACATCAATGAGAAAATCGGCCGGACTGGAGCGCTGTTAATTCTGCCGATGATGGGGGTGGTAGTTTACGAGGTCATTATGCGCTACGTTTTCACCGCTCCGACATCATGGGGTTTTGAAACCACCACTTTTATTTATGGTATCCATTATATCTTCGGGTTAAGTTATACCCAGCTGCATGATGGCCATGTTTGCATCGATATTTTCGAATCAAGGTTGCCAAATAAAAAGCGGGCGATACTTGGCATTATTACCAGCCTGCTGATATTCTTCCCGACTTATGTTTGCATGACAATTTTCTCCTGGAGCTATGCCCTTGATTCATGGAAATATATGGAGCATCAATCCACCAGCTGGGCTCCTCCCATCTACCCATTTAAAACCCTGATGGCTATTGGCTTCACCCTCTTGCTGCTCCAGAACTTTTCAAAGCTGCTCAAGGACTGGCAAATTATCACCAATCAACAAGAGGAGGGGAAAATATGAGTCCGGAACTCCTCACCATTTTAATGTTCGGCACCTTAATTCTCCTCATTGCTTCAGGACATCCTTTAGCCTATACCCTGGCTGGAGTCGCCGCCCTTTTTGGCTTGATTGACAATGGGTTTAATGTCCCGGCCCTGTTTGACATGTTTGCCAACAATTCCTGGGGCTTGATGCAAAACTATGTCCTCGTTGCCGTGCCTTTGTTTATCATGATGGCCCAGGTTCTTGACCGTTCGAAAGTCGCCGATAAACTTTTCGAATCACTCTATATTGTCCTGGGCGGCCTGAAAGGCGGCCTTGGTCTGGCGGTAGTCGTGGTCAGCACGGTATTTGCCGCCACCACCGGCATCATCGGTGCTTCTGTAGTGGCCATGGGCCTGCTGGCCGGACCGGCGTTGATGAGGAAAGGCTACCAGAAGGAATTATCTTCGGGAATTATCTGCGCCTCCGGCACCCTGGGAATCCTGATCCCCCCCAGCATTATGCTGGTGGTTTACGGTGGGCTTACCGGTTACAAAGAAACTTCAGTCGGCAACCTTTTTGCCGGTGCTATTTTACCTGGCATATTGCTTTCTTCGCTTTATTTTCTCTATATCATCATCCTATGTCATCTGAAGCCAAAAATCGGGCCGCCAATTCCCGAAAGTGACCGTACCCACACAGCAGCCCAAAAATGGTCGATGACTTTAAAATCCCTGATACCGCCGCTGGGGCTGATTCTTGCCGTCATGGGCACCATCCTCTCTGGAATTGCCACCCCAACCGAGGCTGCCGCCCTGGGTGTCGTTGGTGCCATGATTCTGGCCATGGCCAACAGGCAGCTGAATTGGCGGGTTTTAAAAGAAGCCAGCATTTCCACCTATAAAACGACCGCGATGATCATGATGCTGTTCATCGGCGGCAAATTTTTCAGCACCGTCTTTCTCAGCATGGGCGGGGGGGATGTAGTCGCCAACGTTTTACTTGGCAGCGGTCTGAATCGTTATGTGGTTTTGACCATCATGATGGTTATTGTCTTTTTCATGGGCATGTTCATCGATTGGGCGGCAATCCTTTTGGTCACCGTACCAATTTTTACCCCGATCGCGATGGAACTTGGCTTCAATCCCCTGTGGTTTGCCATGCTCATGTGCGTCAACCTGCAGACCTCATTTTTAACCCCACCTTTCGGCTATGCTCTTTTTTATTTCAAGGGCGTTGCACCATCGGGAATAAGCATAGGACACATTTACCGGGGTATTATACCATTTGTGGCCTTACAACTGCTCGGTCTGGCTCTATTGATCATTTTCCCGGAAATAATTACCTGGTTGCCGTCGGTGGTTTTCAGCCATTAAACGTAAAGGCTTCATGTAGATGAGAGGCATGAATAGATGCTCAATCCCGGAAAGAATTACAAAGAAGTTTATGATTCCTTTCACTGGGAAGTTCCTGAATTTTACAATATCGGGGTGGATATTTGCGATAAATGGGCGAGAGATCCTGACCGGCTGGCCCTGATTTATGAAAACGAAACGGGAAAAGTTGAAAACTATACCTTTAAAATTATCAAGGAATATTCAGATAAACTGGCAAATACTTTTACCGCTCTGGGGCTTGAGATTGATGATCGAGTGGCGATCCTGCTACCCCAGCGGCCGGAAACCGCAATTTCTCATATCGCCGCCTATAAAATCGGCGCCATCGCTATCCCCATATTTACTCTGTTCGGCACTGATGCTCTGAGCTACCGTTTACAGAACAGTGGCGCCAAACTCATCATCACGGATAAAGCAAATCTCGAAAAGATCGATGCCATCTGGCCAGAATTACCCCATCTCGAATATGTAATGGTCACCGATCTAGATAATTCCACTGACAATATTCTTTCTTTTTGGCAGATGATTGAAAAAGCGGCCAGCCACTACCGGCCGGTGCAGACAAAGGCTGATGATCCGGCCTTGATCATTTACACTTCCGGCACCACCGGGCCGCCAAAAGGAGCGCTGCACGCCCATCGGACACTTTTAGGTCATCTCCCCGGGGTCGAATTTCCGCACAATTTTTTCCCCCGGCCAGGAGATCTTTTCTGGACCCCGGCCGACTGGGCCTGGATCGGTGGCCTGATTGACGTCCTTTTCCCCAGCTGGCATCACGGCATCCCGGTTCTGGCCCATCGGGCCAGAAAATTCGACCCGGAACAGGCTTTCCAGCTCATGGCCAAGCACCAGGTACGCAATGTTTTTATGCCACCAACGGCTTTGAAGATGATGCGACAAGTTAAAGAACCACAGGATCGATATGATTTCCATTTGCGCAGCATCGGCAGCGGCGGCGAAACATTAGGAGAAGAACTCCTGAACTGGGGCCGGAAAACTTTTGGCCTGACGATCAATGAATTCTATGGCCAGACGGAATGTAACCTGATCGTCGGCTGCAGCACTGAAATCATGGAGGTAAAACCAGGTTCAATGGGCCGCGCTATCCCCGGCCACCAAGTGGAGATTATCGATGGGGAAGGAGAGCCGGTTTCACCGGGAGTTATTGGTCAGATAGCGGTCAAAAGCCCCGATCCGGTCATGTTCCTACAGTATTGGCAAAATTCGCCGGCAACCCGGGATAAATTCCTTGGTGACTGGTTGCTGACCGGCGACCTGGCAAAAAAGGATGAGGACGGTTATTTCTGGTTTAATGGCCGGGCTGATGATGTTATTACCAGCTCCGGATATCGCATCGGACCAGCGGAAATCGAGGACTGTTTGATGAAGCATCCGGCAGTATCAATGGTGGCGGTAGTGGGAAGCCCGGACAAGGAACGTACCGAAATTGTCAAAGCCTTCATCATTCCAAAAACCGATGTCTCATTAGGTCCTGAAATCGAGAAAGATATCAAAAATTTTGTCAAAGTTCGATTGGCAGCCCATGAGTATCCCCGAAAAATTGAGTTCGTCACCGAGCTGCCCATGACTACTACCGGTAAAATCAAACGACGGGAATTAAAACAACTAGAAATCAAGAGGAGCCGGCAATGAAAGTTAATCTCAGTTATGACGTCAACGGCCTCCAGGTGGAACTGCCGGAAACTTCCGGATTTCAGGGTATCTGGCGACCCAGCGAACCCCCTGTAATTGAAGATCCACCGGCCGCAATCACCAAGGCGCTAGAAACCCCTCTGAAAAGCAGGCCTTTAAACGAGCTGGCACAGGGACGACAATCCGTCTGCATCGTTATCAGCGACATCACCCGACCGGTACCCAACAAAATCATCCTCCCTCCCCTGCTGAAAACCCTGGAACAGGCCGGCATCAAAAAAGAGGACATTACCATTCTGATTGCCACCGGCATTCATCGACCTAATGAGGGCGATGAGCTCATCGCCCTGGTGGGGAAGGAAATTGCCGCCGAATACCGAATTATCAATCATTTTTCCAAGCAGGCAGATGATATGATCCTGGTGGGAAAAATAAACGGTGAGGTCCCGGCGTTGATTAACCGCCATTATGTGGCCGCTGATCTGAAAATTCTCACCGGTTTCATTG